>JASLBZ010000015.1 GCA_030146285.1 Neisseriaceae bacterium
ATTGTTATTGTGGTTAAAAATCGATATGGCATTTTTACCGGTAGACAACAGTGGGCAAACAGCATTAAGTGCGTTATTATAGCCACTATTTCATCATGAGGGAATCGGGATGACTGATAATCAAAGCAATATCGCCCAATTAAAAGATAACGGTCTAAAAGTAACGGGTCCGCGTTTAAAGATTTTGGACTTATTCGAAAAAAATCCAGATGCCCACCTAAGCGCAGAAGATGTTTATCGTTTGTTGTTAGAAGAGAATATTGATATTGGTGTTGCCACCATTTATCGAGTATTGACCCAGTTTGAGCAGTCTGAAATTTTGGTTCGCCATCACTTTGAGACAGGTAAAGCAGTTTATGAATTAAACCGTGGTGGTCATCATGATCACATCGTTTGTGTAAAATGCAATAAAGTGACTGAGTTTTACGACCCAGAAATCGAAGCTTTGCAAGACAGAATCGCTGAGAAAAATGGTTATGAAATTATTGATCATGCCATGTATATGTATGGTATTTGCGCTGAATGCCAAAAAAAGCCCAGTAAAAAAGTATTTCACCGTTAACTTTGATTCAAAAACGTTCAAAAAGCATCTTAAGTTCAAACAAAGATGCTTTTTTTGTGCTCATGCGATGTGAGTGAGTGATTTGCCCTTATAATGGTGTTTTTCTGCCTGATATTGGGGATGTTGTGTATGTTGTCATTGGCCGAGTATTTTGAACAGAATCGATTTTGTGTTTTGGTGGAGTATTTAAGCTCGGCCCAGAAGATAGTCGCTGTTCCAACTCAGTTAGCCGGCTTTCCAACGTGCATGACTTTGGCAGATCGCGTCTCTTCGGATGATGATCCATCGCCACTGCTTGCAGCCAAACAATACCCTGAGCATATTGATAAAGTCTTGCACTGCGCAGGCAAAGGCAAAGACATTAAAGAATTTGAACAATTTCTCGTTCAAGCACAACAAGCAGGGCACACCAGTTTATTGTGCTTAACGGGCGATAAACTCAAGCAACACCAATCCGGAACGGGTCTTTTACCACGCAGCCGTTATTTGGAGTCGGTCAATGCCGTTATGGCTGCCAAAAGTGCAGGGGGATTTTGTGTTGGCGTGGCATTGAATCCTTACAAATACACCAGTACTGAAAAAGCAGCCCAGTATTTTAAACTGCATAAGAAAATTAAAGTGGGGGCAGATTTTATTGTCACCCAATTGGGTTTTGACTTGTCTGCGTTAAAAGCAGCATTGCAATTTTTGCAAACGCACCAATACCCACAAAAATTAATGGCCTGCGTGATGCCTTTAACTTTGGCTCGTGCACGGTTTATGGTGAAAAATCACATTGCTGGCATTGTGATTACACAAGCCATGCTGCAAATGCTTGAACAAGAACAAGAGCAGGGCAAACAAGAGCAGGTTTACCAGCGCTGTGCATTGCAGATTCTCATTTGTCAGCACTTGGGTTTGGCAGGTGTGCATTTGACAACATGCCAACAGCCCAGTGAACAAGCCTTGCTTGAAAAGCATATCAAACAATACCAAGATTTGGATTTGGTGGCATGCGAACAATTGTGGTACCAGCTGTGGGCTTGTGAGTCCGATGCATTGTTTCAGCCCGATGTAAAACCCCTTTTGCCAACGGTTTCTGTTGGGATGCGTGCCAAATATCAGATGTTTGATGTGCTGCATGATTCATTGTTTAATTCTACATTGGCTTTGGGCGTTGGTAATTTTATTTTTAAAGCCTATTTTTGGAATCGAATTGTGGCCAGAAAATTACTTGTGAGCACAGAGCATTTAACCAAAAATACTTTGGTTGGTTGTGAAAGCTGCGGGCAATGCCGATTAAAAGAAACCTTGTATATTTGCCCTGAAACATGCCCAAAAGGCTTAGCAAATGGGGCTTGTGGCGGTACAGTGTTGGATGTGTGTGAGTTTGGTAATCAAGAATGCATTCACTCAATCAAAGCCCGACTGGCCATGACGGTCAATCAAACCCAAATTCTCGAAGATGATATTATTGCCGCCGTACCCATTGAAAGACGTGGCAGCAGTTCTTGGCGCAATTGGTATATTCAGGATGCCAAATCCCTTATTGCAAAATAAATACCATTGCTTGTGATGTGAACACAAAAAATCAGCCCAGAATTGACTGGGCTGATTTTTTGGTTTTTATGCTTCGTCTTTTAGAGCACGGCGCAAGATTTTACCCACATTGGTTTTGGGTAACTCATCTCGGAACACAATGTCTTTAGGCACTTTGTAAGCAGTGAGGTTTTGACGACAATACTCAATAATGGCTTTTTCCGTTAAGCTTTTGTCTTTGCGAACCACAAATAAACGCAGTGCTTCACCTGTTTTTTCATTGGCAATGCCCACGCAAGCCACTTCTAAGACTTCTGGCATGCAAGCGACCACATCTTCGACTTCATTTGGATAGACGTTAAAACCAGATACCACCACCATGTCTTTTTTGCGGTCCACCAGTTTCACATAACCATTGCTATCCATAATCACGATGTCACCCGTGGCAAAAAAACCTTTGCTGTCGATGGCTTTGGCTGTTTCTTCTGGATTGTTCCAATAACCTTTCATGACTTGTGGGCCTTTGACACACAATTCGCCAGCTTCATTAATGCCCACTACATTGCCATCGTTATCACGAATTTCAATGTCGGTATTCGGTAATGGTAAGCCAATGGTGCCATTGTATTCAGTGCTGGACAATGGATTGATGCAAACCCCTGGGCTGGTTTCAGTTAGGCCATAAGCTTCATACAAATGGTGTCCTATCAGTTTTTTCCATTTGTCTGCAACGGCTTTTTGAACTGCCATGCCACCACCCAATGCCAAGCGCCAAGTGGAAAAATCCAACTTTTGAAATTCAGCATTGTTTAGAAGTGCATTAAACAAGGTATTCACACCAGTAATCACGGTAATCGGGTATTTCTTCAAATCTTTAACAAAACCATTGATGTCGCGTGGATTGGTAATCAAGATATTGCGAGCGCCTAGCATGGTGAATATCATGAGGTTGGCCGTTAAAGAAAACACATGGTAAAGCGGCAAGGCAGTGACGATGGTTTCTGTGCCTTCATGTATGTCTTTTTTAATCCACTCATGAATCTGCAACATATTGCCAACCATATTGCCGTGGGTGAGCATTGCACCTTTGGCAACACCAGTAGTGCCGCCTGTGTATTGTAAAAATGCCAAATCGCTTAGATTAATGTCGATGGGTTTGAATGGCGTATGGCTGCCTAACTTCAAAGCTTCTTTGAAGTCGATGGTATTTTGAATACGGTACTCAGGCACCATTTTTTTGATTTTGCGTAAAACAAAATTCACAATGCCACCTTTGATGGTGCCCAATAAATCACCGATACTGGCGATAATGACATTTTTAATTTTGGTGCGCTCTAAAACCAATTGCAAAGTATTGGCAAAGTTCTCTAATACCACAATCGTGGTTGCGCCACTGTCATTCAATTGGTGTTCGAGCTCACGAGGCGTATACAAAGGGTTTACATTCACAACCACCAGCCCAGCTTGCAATGCGCCAAAAACAGCAATGGGGTATTGCAACACATTGGGCATCATGATGGCAATGCGTTCACCTTTTGGCAGCTTTAAATGGTTTTGTAAAAAAGAAGCAAACTGGTCAACCAATTGCGATGTTTGGGCGTAAGTTTGGGTAACGCCCATATTGGTAAAGCCGTCTAAATGTCCAAATTTGCGCACACTGTTTTGAAACAAATCCGGGATGGATTGAAATGCAGTGACATCAACAGTGGCAGCGACGCCTTCTTGATAACTTTTTAACCAGATTTTTTCCATGTCTTTTCTCCATTGGATTTAAGGCTGCTGTTTTTATGTATTATTGTTTAACGTTCATGGCTGACAATCACACCACCACCCAAGCAAACATCACCATCGTAAAGAACCGCAGACTGACCTGGTGTGACAGCCCATTGTGGTTCATCAAATGTTAATTTTGCCATGTCATTGTCTAGGTATTCCAAAGTGCAGGCTGCGTCTTGCATGCGGTAACGCGTTTTACAGGTATAGCGACCCGCTTGAGGGCGCGTGGGTAAGGTAAAGCTTAAATCGTGCATGGTTAGGCTTTTGCTGTAAAGCAAAGCATGGTCATGACCTTGTACAACAATCAATTCATTTTTGTCTAAATTCTTGTCGGCAACAAACCAAGGCTCACCCGGTCCACCGATGCCAAGTCCTTTGCGTTGACCTAAGGTGTAATACATTAAACCCATGTGCTCGCCAATGACTTTGCCTTCAGGAGTCACCATATTGCCTGTTTGGGTAGGCAAGTATTTTTGCAAAAACTCTCTGAATGGACGCTCGCCAATAAAACAAATGCCGGTGCTGTCTTTTTTGGCAGCAGTGGGCAGTTGCGCTTTGTGTGCCCATTCGCGTACGGCTGGTTTGAGCATGTCACCCAATGGGAAAATAGAACGCTCTAGCTGGTATGGTTGCAAACGGTATAAAAAGTAGCTTTGGTCTTTGTTATTGTCCAAGCCTTTTAATAGGTAATGCACGCCATCACGAACATCTTTACGCGCGTAGTGACCTGTGGCAATAACATCGGCACCTTGGGCAATGGCATAATCCAAAAAGCATTTGAACTTGATTTCTGCATTACAAAGCACATCCGGGTTAGGGGTGCGACCTGCTTGGTATTCTTGTAAGAAATACGAAAATACCTTGTCTTTATATTGGCTTGCAAAATTAACAATGTCAATGTCAATGTTGATGATATCGGCTACTGCCATGGCGTCAAGTGAGTCTTGTTTGATTGAGCAGTATTCGTCGGTATTGTCATCTTCCCAGTTTTGCATAAACACGCCACGCACATCGTGACCTGCTTCTTTGAGTAAATAAGCCGTTACAGAAGAATCAACGCCGCCAGATAAACCAACAATAATATTTTGTTTCACAGTATTCTCAGATTGAATGAGTCATCAAGGTTCTAGGATGTTGATTTTGCCATAGCAAAGCGGTTTTGCATCAAATAAAATAGAGCAAGTAACCAAAATACAGCAAAATACAGACCTGTTCCCAACAGATGATAATGGATTTGGATCAAAAAAAATGGCAGCCTGAAAGTTTCAGGCTGCCATTCAAATTATACTCTTTTTTTATTTATTGAGCACCTGTGCTGCCAAAGCCGCCTTCGCCGCGCTCTGATATTGCAAATTCTTCCACAACACTGAATTGAGGTTGCAAAACAGGAACAATCACCATTTGTGCGATGCGATCCATTGGGTGGATGGTGAATGGCATTTCACTGCGATTCCACAAAGAGATTTTTAATTCGCCTTGGTAGTCAGAATCAATCAAACCCACCAAATTACCCAAAACAATACCGTTTTTGTGACCCAAACCTGAGCGCGGTAAAATCATGGCGGCAAAAGCAGGGTCGCCTAAATACATGGCCAAGCCAGTGCCAATCAACGAACAAGCACCAGGTTGCAACGTGATGCTGTTCTCAAGACAAGCACGCAAATCCAAGCCAGCAGAACCCGACGTGGCATAAGCAGGCAGCGCTGAGGCCATTTTTTCATTTAAAACTTTGAATTGTACTGTCGGTGTTGACATGGGATTTCCTTCATATGTGTTAATCAAAAACGAAGGGAACATTGTATACAATTTTTCGTTTGCAAACAGTATACTTTGTATTGATTATGGGGTTTGTTTTTTATTTTTATTTCAAAAATAAATCATTATTGAAATAAAAATGCCATAAATGCATTAATGGCCAATCCGCCAATCACAAGCCACGTAAATACAATGGCGCCTAGAATGAATGGTTTGATGCCAGCTTGTTTCAAAGATGCAATGTGGGTACTTAAACCCAGAGCCAACATGGCCATGATCAGCAGAATATTGTCTAAAGCAACCAAAGCATGAATCAAAGTCGGGTGCAAAAGCCCAGTGGAATGAATGCCAATCATCACCAAAAACCACACGGCAAACCAAGGTATGCTGATTTTTTGACCATTGCTGGGTGTTTTTTTGTCTTGGCAAGCGTAAGACAAAATCAATAAAAATGGAGCTAGCATCATCACCCGAATCATTTTGGTAATCACCGCTGTATCGGCAACACTGGTTTCTAGCGCATGTCCGGCTGCCACCACTTGTGCAACCTCATGGACGGTTGAGCCAATGTAAATACCGTATTGAAAGTCATTCAGGTATTGGGCCAATGCAAGATACATAATGGGGTATAAAAACATGGCCAAGGTGCCGAAAATCACCACAATGGCAACGGCAACGGTTACTTTGTGCGCTTGTGCCTTGAGTACAGGTTCTGTTGCCATCACAGCCGCAGCGCCGCAGATGCTACAACCTGCGGCAGTTAAAATCACCGTTTGCTTGTCCATTTTTAAATAGCGATAGCCAATATACAGCGTGATAAAAAACGTGCTGATGAGCATCATGGCATCGGTGACAATGGCGTTTAAGCCGACTTGATTGACTTGCTGCAAAGTCACTCTGAATCCATACAAAACAATGCCAGCTCGCAGCAAAGTACCTTTGGAGAAAACCATGCCAGCACTGGCTTTGTGAGCCAATGCAGGGTAAATGCTGTTGCCCAAAACAATGCCCAGCAATATTGCCAAAGTCAGTGAGCCTAGGCCTATGTTTTGAACAATGCCTGCGTTATCAATTCCCCAGACAATGGCCGTAAGAATGGCGATGAATACCAGACCATACGTTTTAGAGGCATGTTGTTTCATAAAAAGATTTTCCTTAGCGAAGTGTGCTGAGAATACGCTGCTATAATCTATAAAGGAAACATATTGTTTTGATACCATTAATCAATAATATTGATAACCAAACCAACGCAAAAGAAAATACAGAATAGGCATGCAAAAAACATGAACATTACATTGCGACAATTGGCCGTTTTTGTGGCTGTGTATCAAGCCCAATCAACCACCCAGGCAGCAGAGCAATTGGCATTGTCACAGTCTGCGGTGAGCATGGCTTTGGCTGAATTGGAAAAGCAGTTGTCACATCGATTGTTTGAGCGAATTGGCAAACGATTGGTATTAAATGAAGATGCCAAGATTTTGTATCCCAAGGCCATGGCCATGTTAGATCAAGCCAATGAATTAGAGCATATTTTTCAGGCGGCGCAAGGTCGCTTGGTGATTGGCGCAAGTACAACCATTGGCAATTATATTTTGCCGGCAATCATGGCCCAATTTCAAAAACGCTATCCACACATCGAATTGTCGCTACACATTCACAATACCGAACAAATCGCACAAGGCTTAAGCCAATTAACATACGATATTGGCTTTATCGAGGGACAATACTCAGATGGCGATTTAATCAGTGAAGATTGGTTGGAAGATGAATTGGTTTTGTTTGCTGCCAAAGAGACTTTGTTTGAACTGCCACAGAACAAAATGGTGGATTTGGCCATGTTGTCACAATGGCCATTGGTGTTGCGTGAGCGTGGTTCTGGCACCCGCAATACCATGGAAGCGCAATTGTTAGCGCACATGCGAGAAGTCAAACTCATTGAGATAGGGCATTCAGAAGCCATCAAACAAGCAGTGGCCAATGATATGGGAATAGGTTGTTTGTCGCATTACACATTAAACGATATGTTGACGCTGAAAAAAATTCAGCTTTTGGAATTGACTGACATCAAGATAAAGCGGTCTTTGCGGCTGGTGTACAACCGACAAAAGCACATGAGTTGGGCACTAAGCTTGTTTCATGACTTTTGCCGTGAATATACCGATTTGTTTCTTAAGCAATAAGCAAAGCAATGCGCTGAACAATCGCCGTGGCTGTATCTTGTTTGCTCATTTCAGGCAGCATGGTTTCTGCTTGATCATCAATTAATGTTACCTGATTGGTGCTTTTACCCATGGCATCGCTCACCAAGTTGGCCACCAACAACGGCACCCCTTTTTTAATGCGTTTGGCCCGTGCAAAAGGCAACAGTGATTCACTTTCTGCAGCAAAACCCACGCAAAAAGGCGGGTTTTTCAGTTGAGCGACACTGGCAAGAATATCAGGGTTTTCAGTGAGTTCAATGCTCGGGGCTTGTCCTGTACCATCTTTTTTAAGTTTTTGCTCACTGCTGTTTTTGACTTTGTAATCGGCCACTGCGGCCACACTGATAAACACATCTTGCTTGGCAATATTGTCCATGACCGCTTGGTGCATGGCATCTGCGCTAAGGGCGCGAATGCTTTGGCCAAGTCCAGAAGCCATCGGTGTTTGCAATTGACCATAGACCAGTGTGACATGTGCACCGGCGGCTCTGCATGCTTTGGCCAGTGCCATGCCCATTTGACCGGTGGAAATGTTGGTGATGCCACGCACAGGGTCAATGGCTTCATAGTTTGCCCCTGCGGTAATCAAAACTTTTTTACCCGATAATAATGGCGCCGTCCAAGCATCTGCAATTAAGTCTGCCAATTGTGCGGCTTCTAACATGCGCCCCAAACCCACTTCACCACAAGCTTGCTCGCCTGCTGCTGGCTCGAGAATGCGGATGCCATCGGCTTTTAACTGAGCAATATTACGCTGTGTTGCTGGATTTTCCCACATGTGTACATTCATGGCAGGGGCAATCACCAAAGGGCAGTTTCGCGCCAAGACCAAATTGCTGATTAAATTGTCTGCGATGCCATGGGCAATTTTGGCAATGGTGTTGGCACTGGCTGGCGCAATCAAAAAGACATCTGCTTGGCGGGTCATGTTGATGTGCATCATGCCATTGTCGCTTTGGCCGGCATGGGTTTCTATTATGACAGGTTGACCGGATAGCGCTTGAAATGTATTGGGGTGAATAAATTCAGTGGCAGAGCGGCTCATA
>JASLBZ010000052.1 GCA_030146285.1 Neisseriaceae bacterium
CCATTACTTAATGTGCTTCTGTCTCAACTTCTTTTTCTGGTGGGAAAAATAGGTTTAAGAAAATAGCGGTTAAACCACCAGCAGCAATACCCGAAGACAAAAGGTTTTTAATCCACTCTGGCGCAAACTGCAAAATCAAAGGCTGTTGTGAAACACCCATACCAACGGCCAAAGACAAAGCAATAATCATAATGGCACGGCGATTTAATTTTTCTTTAGACACAATGCGCACACCAGAAGCGGCAATCGTACCGAACATCACCAATGTGGCACCACCCAAAACAGGCTCAGGAATATGTTGCACAAAATTGGATACGGCAGGAAACAGCCCCAAAATGATTAACATAATGGCAACCAAGAAACCCACATAACGACTGGCCACACCTGTTAATTGAATCACGCCATTGTTTTGTCCAAAGCAAGAATTAGGGAAGGTATTAAAAATGGCAGACACCAAAGAATTCACGCCATTTGCCAAAACACCACCTTTAAGGCGTTTCATGTACACAGGCCCATTTACGGGTTGCTCTGATACATCAGACGTTGCAGTAATGTCACCAATGGTTTCCAATGAAGTGATCATAAAGATCAAAATCAATGGCACCAATAAATTCCAATCAATCGACAAACCATAATACAAAGGCGTTGGTATCATAAACCACTCTGCGCTGCTGCTTGCACTGGTGTCGCTTAACATCCCCATTGCCCAGGCGGCAAAGTAACCGCATGCCATGGCAATCACCAATGATGATATGCGCAAGTACGGATTTTTTTGGCGATTCAAAAGCACAATCACACCCAAGACCACACCAGCGAGCAAAAGATTTTTCGGAGAACCAAATGTACCGTTCCCCATGGCAGCATAACCGCCGCCAATAGAGGTTAAACCCACTTGAATCAGCGACAAACCGATAATCATCACCACCACACCAGAAACCAAAGGCGTAATAATGCGTCTTGCCAAATGCAAGAAACGCGACAAAATAATTTCAGTAAAAGATGCCAACATCAAAGTACCAAAAATCGCCGCCATCATGGTCGGCACGTCTGCCCCACCATTTTTCAATGCCAAACCACCCATAATCAATGGGGCAACAAAGTTAAAGCTCGTGCCCTGAATGGACAACAATCCAGAACCAATAGGTCCCCAAGCGCGAATTTGGATCAAGGATGCCAAACCCGAAGCAAACAATGACATGCTAATGATGCGCTGCGTGTCATGTGCAGGCAAACCCAAAGCCTGACAAATTAACAATCCAGGTGTAATCACCGCCACAAACATAGCCAATAAATGCTGCATGGCTGCAAATATAGCTTGTGGTAATGGGGGACGGTCTTCGAGCTTATAAATTAAATCGCTGTTTGGCGTAATCGTGCTATTAAGCACTTTTGAGTCGGTAGAAGTAGTCATGAACAATATGGAAAACTAACAAAAAATGCATTTTAGACCCATATGGCAAAAATGCAATTTTTTTACTTAAAAAACGAGCATTTAACATGAAAAACACCAGTTTACTCTTGGATCATTCATTTGTGTCCCACCCAGAGAATGTTTTTTACAGTGCTTTTTTCATTTTTGATGCCTTTTTTGGACAAAAACCCATCACCAAAGCAAAAGCAGCCTGAAATAAAAATCAATATTTAAAATCATCATGTTATATCAATAAAAAAGACATTCCTTGATTGTCGCCCAAAACCCAAAACCACCCTCTTTTAAAATTGCATACTTCATTCCAATGAAAGTGTGATTTTAAAGTCAATAAAAAACAATCGGATAGATTTTTAGAGCCATTTATTGCTTGCATATTTATATTGTATACAATATAAATGAATAAAATAATGTTAGTAAATCTTTGTATTCAATACCAAAGATATTAATTAAAAATTATCACGGCATACTGGGTTTCGGTTAGAATCTAGTTTCACGCCGCGAGGCGGCCTTGAAGTTTATTCCTATTCTACATAAGGACGGATTATGTTCTCCAAAGAAATCACCATTGAAAAGTTTGACCCAGAATTAGCACAAGCGATTGCTGCTGAAGTAGAACGCCAACAAGACCATGTTGAGCTAATTGCTTCTGAAAACTATGTTAGCTGTGCAGTCATGGAAGCCCAAGGCTCTCAATTGACCAATAAATATGCTGAAGGTTACCCTGGCAAACGTTACTATGGTGGTTGTGAACACGTAGACGTGGCTGAACAATTGGCAATTGACCGTCTAAAAGAATTATTTGGTGCTGCATACGTTAACGTACAACCTCACTCAGGTTCACAAGCTAACCAAGCTGTTTACGCCAGCGTTTTAAAACCAGGTGACACCATCTTAGGCATGAGCTTGGCTCATGGCGGTCACTTGACTCACGGTGCTTCAGTTAACATTTCGGGTAAATTGTACAATGCCATCACTTATGGCTTGGACGAAAACGAAGTATTGAACTACGACGAAGTTGAGAAATTGGCCAAAGAGCACAAGCCAAAAATGATCGTAGCAGGTGCATCTGCATATGCTTTAGAAATCGATTGGCAGCGTTTCCGTGACATCGCGGACAGCGTAGGTGCTTACTTATTTGTGGACATGGCTCACTATGCTGGTTTGATTGCTGGCGGCCAATACCCTAACCCTGTTCCTTTTGCAGACTTTGTAACCACAACAACGCACAAAACATTGCGTGGCCCTCGTGGTGGTGTGATTTTATGCCGCAACGAAGACCATGCCAAAGCATTGAACTCTGCGATTTTCCCTAGCTTGCAAGGTGGCCCTTTAATGCACGTCATCGCAGCTAAAGCGGTTGCATTCAAAGAAGCTTTGGATCCATCTTTCAAAGAATACGCAAAACAAGTGAAAATCAATGCACAAGTTTTGGCTGACACGCTAATTGCTCGTGGTTTGCGCATTGTTTCAGGCAAAACCGAAAGCCATTTGATGTTGGTTGACTTGCGTGAGAAAAAAATCACGGGTAAAGATGCTGAAGAAGCATTGGGCCGTGCTCACATCACTGTGAACAAAAATGCCATCCCTAATGACCCAGAAAAGCCATTTGTCACTTCTGGTTTGCGTTTGGGTACACCTGCTATTACCACTCGTGGCTTTAAAGAAGAAGAAACGCGTCAATTGGCTCATTTGATTGCTGATGTTTTGGAAGCACCAACAGACGAAGCTGTATTAAATCGTGTTGCTGCTGAAGTTCAAGCCATGTGTGACAAATTGCCAGTATACGGCGCTTAATCACGCTTACGTCACAATGATTTTTAAAAACGATGCCTTGGCATCGTTTTTTATTGCTTCTTGCTATGCCACTATGGCGATACAAGCCATTTTGTTTGTGATTTGTTTAACACACTCTCACCACTAAATCAAAGCAGTCAGAATGCTTCAGGCTGCTTTGATTTTTAATGACCCATGATGACTTTATAGGCCACAATACCCAAGCCAGTAAAAATCAAAGACCCCAAAACATTGCAAATAATATTGAAGATTGCATATTCAAATCTACCTGCTTGCAAAAGCATGACCACCTCAATAGAGAAGGTAGAAAACGTGGTTAATGCGCCGCAAAAACCTGTTATTAAAAACAATTTGTACATCGGTGGTATATGGCTATTTGCAAACCATGATGCAAAAAAACCAATCAAAAATGCACCGATTAAATTTGCCAGCAACGTTCCATAGGGTAAATTAGGTGATAATGTGTTTAACTTCAAACCAATAAACCAACGCAACCACGCACCCAATACAGAGCCAAGCCCAATAGAAAATAAAGTAAAATACATTTTGAACCTTTTGTTCCTTTCTATCTACTCCTGTTAGCCTTACCCACTTTTCCTTGATGATGACCAAGCAACACATAATCAAGTCACGGCATTGGATACTGCATTAACCACTCCAACTCACCCGTATTTTCATCCAAGCTTTCATTCACCATCTTAAACCCTTGCTTGTGATAAAACCGAATACTGGCTGTATTTTGAGTGTAAACGCATAAGTTTACGTTTGGGTATTGTGCTTTGGCAACTGCCATTAACTGCTGGCCAATCCCCAGTCCTTGCCGGTGTGGTGCCACGAAAATAGCCGCAATGTGGTTTTCCACCATTGCAATAAAACCCTGAATTTCACCTGCATCTTCATAAATCCACAATTGGCTATTGGGCAAATAAATCTGCTCCATCACCTCTTTATTATCAAGCCAATACTGTGGTTTGATAAAATCATGTGCCACAATCGATGCTTCTAACCAAATATCAGCAATCTTGGCAATATCATCACCGTTTGGTTTACGAATATTCTGCATGGTTTTATGTGCCTTATTTATACCCATCCATCGAGTGTTTAGTCTGTCTTATTGTTTAGCCAGAACTGGTTTCTTTTTCTGAATGCTGCTTAACAAGCCGCTAGCAACAATCACTGCCATACCCAAAATTTCTTGCCATGTCACCACATCATGAAATAACAATACACCCAATACCGTGGCAAAAACCACTGTTAAATAAGACAATGATGCCACCACAAACTTGCGTCCTACTTTGTAAGCTCGGGTCATGCTGATTTGTGCAATCAATGCGGTGATACCAATGCCCAATAAATAACCCACATCAGCGAACTCAATGGCGTGCCAACCACCAATGGTACTTAACACCCCGGCAATAACAGTCGAAACCACAGAGAAATAAAACACAATGCGCCATTCTGGCTCGCCTTTACTGGTTAAATCTTTGACTTGAACATAAGCCCAACCACCAAAAGCACCAGCCATAACGGCAATCAATGCCGCAAACAATTGCCCATCTTGCAATGTGGGTTGCAGCAAAACCACCACGCCGATAAAGCCCAAAATCAAGCTAATCCCCATTTGTTTGCTGATTTTTTCTTGGTACAGCACAAAAGACAAAATAGCCAAAAAGATAGGAGACGTGTAATTCAATGTGGTTGCTGTGGATAATGGCAAATATGCCAAACCAAAGAAGAAACACAATAAACCCATGGTGCCAGCAAAACCACGTCCAATATGCAATAATAAATAAGGTGTTGCCAAACTTTTTCGTTGCCATGCAACCATTGCACCCAAGAAAACCACAGAAAAAGCGGTTCGGTAGAATACCAACTCTAAAAAACTATAATGTTCGCTGGCATATTTCACCAATACACCCATAATAGAAAAAAAGATGGCAGCAATCACCATCCATGCGGATCCCAAACTGCGAGGCAATGTCATGTATCAATGTCTTTCATTGTATTTTGATTGTTCATTATTCATAAAAAACAGCCTTCAGTATGACTGAAAGCTGTTTGGGAAAACATCTGGCAACCAGAAGATTAAAAATCACTTCTTAGCAGGCTGAACATTGATTAATCGGTAAAAAATCTCACCCTCTTCAATGTAACCTAAGTCATCTCGAGCAATTTCTGCCAAAGCCTCATTGCCCTCTTGTAAGTCTTTAATCTCTTCTAGTAAGCCATCATTTTTTTCTTGCTCAACAGCATTGAGTGCCAATTGTTGGGTTAAAGCTTCTTGCATCGTTAGTGAACTTTGCCATCCACCTTTGGAAAACCAAAAATCATACTGCAATGCCAATAATGTCACTAGCAAGACACCCGTAACCCATTTCATAGCACACCCTTTATTGTTTAGCTAATTTGATAGAATGCTTTTTTACCAGGATAGTAAGCAGCTTCTGCCAATTCTTCTTCAATGCGCAGCAATTGATTGTATTTTGACATGCGATCTGAGCGAGACAAAGAACCTGTTTTGATTTGCATACAGTTGGTTGCCACAGCCAAATCAGCAATGGTATTGTCTTCTGTTTCGCCAGAGCGATGGCTCATCACGCTTGTGTAACGATTGCGTTTGGCCAAATCAACAGCTTTTAAGGTTTCAGACAAAGTACCAATTTGGTTTACTTTAACCAACAAAGAGTTTGCCAAACCTTTTTCAATGCCTTCAGCCAAGATTTCTGGATTGGTCACGAACAAATCATCGCCCACCAATTGCACTTTATCACCTAGACGGTCAGTTAGAATTTTCCAACCTTCCCAGTCATCTTCTGCCATACCATCTTCGATAGAGATAATTGGGTATTCATCTACCAATTTAGCCAAGTAATCAGTGAATTGTTCGCTGGTTAAAGCCAAACCTTCAGCAGCCAAATGGTATTTACCATCTTTGAAGAATTCGCTAGAAGCACAGTCCAATGCCAACATAATGTCATCGCCTGCAGTATAACCAGCAGCGTCAATCGCAGCCAAGATTAATTTGATGGCCTCTTCATGGCTTGGCAAGTTAGGTGCAAAACCACCTTCATCACCCACTGTTGTTGAGTAACCTTTGTCGTTACACAAATCTTTTAAGTGATGGAAAATTTCAGCACCACAACGAAGTGCCTCACGGAATGATTTTGCGCCAACAGGCATGATCATGAATTCTTGGATATCCAAGCTGTTGTTTGCGTGTGCGCCACCATTGATTACGTTCATCATTGGTACAGGCATCGCCATAGGGCCAGCACCGCCTAAATAACGGTATAAAGGCAAGCCAGCATCTTCAGCTGCAGCACGAGCCACAGCCATAGAAACAGCCAACATCGCATTGGCACCCAAACGACCTTTGTTGTCTGTACCATCCAAGTCAATCATCACTTGGTCAATATAGCTTTGTTCGTTGGCATCCAAACCAACCAAGGCTTGAGCGATGTCATTGTTAATGTTTTCAATGGCTTTTAAAACGCCTTTGCCTAAATAACGGCTGGCATCACCATCACGCAACTCCAAAGCTTCTTTGGCACCAGTAGATGCACCAGATGGCACTGCAGCGCGACCCATCACGCCTGATTCCAATAATACATCTGCTTCAACCGTCGGGTTACCACGAGAGTCTAAAATTTCACGGGCAAAAATATCAATAATGGCGCTCATCTAGCCATACTCCTATTTGTTACATCAATTAAAAATTCAGCAGATTGCTGTGTTCAATACGGTGTTTATCCTACTTGGTTTATTTGTGAATATGATGACGGCTCATGCACCTTCATTCAAAAATCACAACAAACCAGAATCTTAGAAACAACAAAGCTGCCTTTACAGGCAGCCTTTAATGGCAATTATTTCTTGCCTAGCGGTATTGGATTAGAATATGTGAAAATCATAGTTTGATAACCTGTTTTTCTGGTACCCATATTATGATCTGCCACTGCCATAAAAGCATCATCAATAGCGGCATTCCAAAGACATGAGTACATATTCTCTCCCAAACTTACTTGGCTTTGTTTTTCAACGCAGCTTTAACATAAGCAATAAACAATGGGTGACCTTTGCGTGGTGTTGATGTGAATTCTGGGTGGAATTGACATGCTAAGAACCATGGATGCTCAGGCAACTCAATGGTCTCTACCAAAGCTTCAGCACCAGCAGAAACACCACTCACAACCAAACCTGCTTGTTCAAGTGCAGGCACAAAGTTATTGTTCACTTCGTAGCGATGGCGATGGCGCTCTTTAATTTCACTGCTGCCATACACACGAGCCGCCAGGCTGCCTTCTTTTAGCTTGCACTCTTGTGCGCCTAAACGCATTGTGCCACCTAAATCAGCATTTTCATCACGTTTTTCGATATTGCCGCTAGCATCCAACCACTCATCAATCAAACCAACCACTGGATACTCTGTGCTCATATCAAACTCAGTTGAGTTCGCACCTTCCATACCAGCAACGTGACGTGCATATTCAATCAATGCAATCTGCATGCCCAAGCAAATACCCAAGTAAGGGATCTTGTTTTCACGCGCATACTGAACTGCTTTGATTTTGCCTTCGACACCACGAGAACCGAAACCACCAGGAACCAAAATGGCATCTGCGTCTTTTAGGCAATCAGCGCCTTCTTTTTCCAGTAATTCACTGTCAATGTACTCAATATTCACTTTGGTTTCAGTGTGAATACCAGCATGTTTCAAAGCTTCTGTTAGAGATTTGTACGATTCAGTTAAATCAACATATTTACCCACCATGATGATTTTCACAGCGTGTTGAGGATTTTCAACTGAATGAACAATTTTTTTCCACATCGTTAAGTCAGCTTCTTGCACGTTTAATTGCAATTGCTCACAAACAATCTTGTCAATGCCTTGCGCATGCAATAATTGTGGAATTTTGTAAATACTGTCTTCGTCGTAGCAACTGATCACTGAACGCTCTTCAACGTTACAGAACAATGCAATCTTGCGTTTTTCTTCTTCTGGTAACATGCAATCCATGCGGCAAACCAAAATATCAGGTTGAATACCGATGCTGCGCAACTCTTTAACAGAGTGTTGTGTTGGCTTGGTTTTCACTTCGCCAGCGGTTGCAATATAAGGAACATAAGACAAATGCACAAACAAAGTGTTGTTGCGGCCTAATTGGCTGCGCATTTGACGGATGCTTTCCAAAAATGGCAATGATTCAATGTCACCCACGGTGCCACCAATTTCAACAATTGCCACATCATAGCCAGCTGCACCAGCATGTACTTTACGACGAATTTCATCTGTAATGTGTGGGATAACTTGTACAGTACCACCCAAATAATCACCACGACGCTCTTTGGCAATCACATCTTCATACACTTGACCTGCTGTGAAGTTGTTGCGTTTGAACATCGTTGCGTCAATAAAGCGCTCATAATGACCTAAGTCCAAGTCGGTTTCTGCACCGTCTTCAGTCACAAACACTTCACCATGTTGAAATGGACTCATCGTGCCTGGGTCAACGTTAATGTAAGGATCGAGTTTGAGCATGGTAACTTTTAAACCACGAGACTCTAGAATTGCTGCAAGAGACGCAGCGGCGATGCCTTTACCTAAAGAAGATACAACGCCGCCAGTAACAAAGATAAACTTAGTCATGACATAACCACTATAATCGAATGTGAAATTTTACCCCGAATCGCAGAAGATATAAAGCCCAATTCTCGGTAAATGTTGTATTGATTTTACAAAGCATTATTTTAACCCACACAATCTGATTGGCACGGCTTGCGATTCTGATCCCAATCCTTCGCACTGAAAACATTTTAAAGCTCAAGTATTTAGATATTGCACCTGATTTCAGGGTGCAACTGCCAAACTGGGTAAAAAAGGTTTGTGCATCAAATGCGCACCAAATAGCGACAGTTTTCTTAATAAAATGAAATATTCACGATAAAAACTCAGATTAACTTGAGCATTCTAGGTAAGTTATGGTATAAACTTCCTTTTCCCAATTCGGTAATTTGGAGTCTAACCATGGCACGAGTATGTACAGTGACAGGTAAACGCCCTATGGCGGGTAACAATGTGTCACATGCCAACAACAAAACCAAACGCCGCTTTTTGCCTAATTTGCAATCACGTCGTTTCTGGGTTGAGAGCGAAAACCGCT
>JASLBZ010000054.1 GCA_030146285.1 Neisseriaceae bacterium
TTTATTTTATTAATTATATTGGTTTCTTGTGTGTCATAAAATAGGTACAATTAAGTTAAAATTTTTGGGGTTGAAAAAGTCAATAATGAATATTCTCATTGGTAACGATGATGGCTATTTTGCAGAAGGCATCAAGGTGTTGGCTGAGGTGACAGCTGAATTTGCTAATGTGCGTGTGGTCGCACCAGACCGCGATCGTACAGCGGCAAGCAATTCTTTAACCTTGGATAGACCATTGCAGATGAGCTTGGCTCAAAATGGTTTTTATTTTGTCAATGGCACACCAACAGATTGTGTGCATTTGGCATTGCATGCTTTGGATGATTTTAAACCGGATCTGTTTTTTTCGGGCATTAATCACGGTGCGAATATGGGGGACGATACCTTGTACTCGGGTACGGTTGCAGCAGCAACTGAGGCGCATTTGTTGGGCATTCCAAGTGTGGCATTTTCCTTGTGTGATAAAAGCAATGAGTATTGGGAAACGGCCAGACACGTGGTGTGGAAGTTTGCACAATTCTTAACCCAAAATCCGCCCAAAAGCAATATTCTGTGGAATGTCAATATTCCTCGCGTTCGTGTTGAAGATTTGCAAGGCATTAAAGTCACGCGCTTGGGACGACGCCATCATGTTCAAAGCATGACGGCCGTTCACCATCCTCGTGGACAGGAAATGTTTTGGATTGGCCCACCAGGGAAAGCCATGGAAGGCGATGATGGCACCGATTTTTCGGCTTCTGAGTCTGGTTTTGTAACCATCACGCCCTTGAGTATTGATTTAACACATTATGCGCAATTGCCTGCTATGGACGGTGCTTTAGAAGGTCTGTGGAATGAATAATGTGCTCAAGTTGCCACCAAAGCCTGCGAATTGGTCAGGTTTTGATTTGCGCCGAGAGCGTATGGTCAGTGAGCTTATGGTACAAGGCATTAAAAACCAAAATGTTTTGAAAGCCATGTTGGCTGTGCCCAGACATGTTTTTGTGGAAGAGGCATTGCGTTCACGTGCTTATGATCACATGTCTTTGCCTTTGGGCATGGGGCAAACCATTTCTCAGCCTTACACAGTGGCAAAAATGACCGAGTTGTTGCAAAATGCACAAGGGCACTTCCCAAAACGAATTCTTGAAATTGGCACAGGCTGTGGTTATCAAACCGCGGTTTTGTATTATTTAAAGGTTGCAGTGGATATTTTCTCCATTGAGAGAATTCCTGATTTGCATGAAATGGCTAAATGCAACCTTCGTAAGGTTCAAGCCACGTCCGTGCGTTTGGTGTGTGCTGACGGCTATTTGGGATTGCCAAATCAAGGCCAGTTTGATGGAATTATTGTGACCGCAGCACCCAAAGAAGTACCGATGGACTTGTTTGAACAGTTGGCCATTGGTGGGCGGATGGTTTTGCCCATTGATGAAGGTGGGGTACAGTATTTGTGGCTAATCGAGAAAGAAGAGCACGGTTACCGTGAAACCTGTATCCAACGTGTGAATTTTGTGCCTTTGGTTCCAGAGGTGCACAGCGGTAAAATGCCATTATTGCGTTAAATTAGTAAAATTGAATTGAATTTTATGGTTGTTAACGGTAAAGATGGGTTAATTAAAAGTTAGTGCTTTAGGTGAAGACAAATGCAGAAAAAAACTTTTGTTCGTGGTGGTTTGGTGGTGTTAACAGTAGCGGTGTTGAGCGCATGTTCATCCATGCAGCAGCAGCCATCTCCAATCGAAACAGGTAACAGTGGCAGCACACCGATTTCAGGTGTGGGTGGCGATTATGTTGATAACAATCCTTATGGTACCTCTCAAATTGGTGGTACAACACCGCCGCCAACAACGACAGTAACGTATCCTGCCGCGGGCAGTACCGTTGGTGGTTATGTGGCTTCTTATGCGCCTGTGGATGTGAATGCCATGACGCATACTGTGGTTGCAGGTGATACGGTTTATAACATTACCAAGCGTTATCACATTAATCAGAATAATTTGTATGAGTGGAATGGTTTATCGGATAACAATATTCGCATTGGCCAAGTATTGCGCGTTAAGCCTAGTGGCTACATCGCACCTGCAATGGGCAACACCAATGTGTCTGTTCAGCCACCGGTTGCGGTGACCACGACTACGCCAGTGACAACCACAACAGCAACCACAGCATCAGGAGCCACTCGTGTGGTCGATGGCATCACATGGATGCGTCCAACGGCAGGTACAGTCATCACACCATTTAATGCAACCAGTAAAGGCATTGATATTAGCGGACAAATGGGACAGGCTATTGTCGCCGTAGCTGATGGTAAAGTGGTATACAGTGGCAGTGATCCTAGCATGAAATATTTTGGCAACCTGATTATTGTTCAGCACAACCAAAATTATTTGTCAGCGTATGCCAACAACAAAAACGTCTTGTTAAAATCGGGTGATTCAGTTAAACGAGGTCAGACCATTGCCTATATGGGTAACAGTGGTACAGACAAAGTGAAATTGCATTTTGAAATTCGCCAACAAGGCACACCGGTTGATCCGAGCAAATACCTACCGATGTAAAATTGCCATCAATAAAAAAAGCTGCCATTGGCAGCTTTTTTTGTGACATCAATCTTGATTTAAGAATTAATGTTGGTGGCCGTGTTCACCATGAACGTGACCATGAGCAATTTCTTCTTCAGTGGCATCACGCACTTCAGTGATGGTTGCTTTGAAGCGAATTTTCATACCAGCCAATGGGTGGTTGCCATCAACAACAGCTTTGCCATCTGCAACATCAGTTACACGGTAAACCATTGTTTCGCCAGATTCTGGATCTTCTGCTTCAAACATCATGCCAGCTTCAACCTCAACAGGGAAAACGCTGCAATCTTCAATGCGAACCAATTCAGGGTCTTGTTCACCGAAAGCATCATCAGGAGACATGGTTACTTCAACAACATCACCAACATTTTTCTCATGCAACGCTTCTTCAACCAATGGGAAAATACCATCGTAACCACCGTGTAAATACACGATAGGGTTGGTGCTTTGATCGATTAATTGGTTATCTGCATCATACATTTCATACTGTAGGCTTACAGCGCTGTTTTTTTGAATTGACATAGGTGTCTCTTTATCTAAAAAAGGGAGAAAATTGAATGGGTAATAAACACCAACAAACAACAGCTTTAATGGTAACACCATTCACTTATTTGTGCTTTGCCCAAAAGAAAAAGTCATTGTAATCGCGAGGAAAATAATCTGTACCGAGCGGTTTTTTTGGGCGCCTAAGTTGATGAAATGCTTGTACGTATGTTGTTTTTGGTTTTTGTGGTCAGCTTTATTTGTAAAGATAAAAATAGATTGTTAACTTTTGTTGTGATTAAACGACAATGGCTGCTGTGTAAATTTATATTAAAAAGGCAAAAATACAGGGTGCTTGTCATAAGGTTGACACATTTAGTAATATGTTTTATAACATTTTTTGCTGTTTTAGATGGTAATTATGTTAAATAACTAGGATCGCAATCATTTTATAAGATGGAGTGAGTCCTTGATGATTGTAAAATTGTCATGAATCTTGCTCGTTCGCTTCGTTGCAATGCGGTAATAGTTGGTGCATAATGCTATCAAATTTTGACACACATAATCGACTTAAAAAAATAAGCGGATGGGTGTTTCGTTTGTTCCTAACTAAAAAAGTATTGAAGGTATTATCATGAAAAAATCACTATTGGCTGCTGCTCTAATGTCTTTATTTTTAGCTGCATGTGGCGGCGACAAAGCTGCTGAAGCTCCTGCTTCTGAAGCTGCTTCTGATGTTGTTGCATCTGAAGTTGTTGCATCTGAAGTTGCGTCTGAAGTTGCTGCTCCTGCTGAAGTTGCTTCTGAAGAAGCTACTGCATCTGAAGAAGTTGCATCTGAAGAAGCTTCTAAATAATTTAGAAGTCTCTCAGACATAAAAAAGCCACCTTTATGGTGGTTTTTTTATGTCTGTTTGTTTTGTGTGCTTACAATTCTGAAATGGTGTTGGTTAAACGTCTTAGTTTGGGTGTGATTTCAGAAACAAAGTCCTGAATGTCCCAACTGCTGGCTGGAGCACTGGCATTGATTGAAAAAGCATAAGACTGGGTTGCTGAATCGTATACCGGCATGGCAATGGCCAGAATGTCAGCCGAAAACTCTCTGTCTGAAATCGTGAGCTTGTTCTTGTGGTAGTGTGCAGCATGCTCGGTCAGTGTTTTTAAGGCAGCCTCAGTTGATGCGCTATCATGCAGTGTGTTAGCGATGTGTTGTTGAATCATGAGTTGTGTATTGTGATCTTGGGCGCTGTAATAAGCACGGCCAATGGCTGTTTCTGCAATGGGAACAGTGGAACCAACTTGCAGCTGTACGGCCAATTTGGCTGGGCTGCGAATGCTCTCAATATAAAGCATTTCACCGGCTTCTTCGACTGCAAGGCTAACTGAAACGTGGTTTTCTTCAGCAAAGCGAACCATATAAGGCTTGGCAACGCGGGCAATGTCATATCGAGCCCAAGCAGCCGAGCTTAATTCTAAGGCCGCTTTGCCCAAATAATAGCCTTGATCATCTTGGCGTAAGAAATTCAATTGCAATAAAGTATAAATCAAACGAGAAACAGTGGCTTTGGGTAAGCCTGTTTTTTCACAGATAGTGTTGTGCGTTAAAGCATGTTTACTGTCTTTGAATACGCTTAATAAGCTTAATCCACGAGCCAAAGCGGTAATGAATTGTCTGTCATTATTCACTTCAGCAGATTTTATTTTCTCTAATAGTCTGTTTAACACTTTACAAACCTTCCAATATTGATTAAATTATTTCGCATTGTAGAACAAAACTTCGCAATGCGAAACAAAATAAAATCATTGATGGTTTATAAAGGAAATGAAATATGTCACAACAAAATTCTCGTGCCCCATTTGATTGGTCAGATGCATTGTTACTAACCAGCTTATTAACAGAAGAAGAGCGCATGGTCGCCGATACGGCCGAAGCGTTTTGCCAAGATGTTTTGATGCCTGGTATTTTGGAAGCAAACCGTCATGAAGTATTTGACACGAATTTGATGCGTGAAATGGGTGAATTGGGCTTGTTAGGCTGCACCATTGAAGGTTATGGCTGTGCTGGCATGTCTTCAGTCGCTTATGGTTTGATTGGCCGTGCTGTTGAGCGTGTTGACTCAGGCTACCGTTCTGCCATGAGTGTGCAGTCTAGTTTGGTAATGCATCCTATTTGGGCTTATGGTACTGAAGCACAACGTGAGAAGTATTTGCCAAAATTGGCAACAGGTGAGTGGATTGGTTGCTTTGGTTTGACAGAACCCAATGCAGGATCTGACCCAGCTGGCATGCAAACACGCGCCAAAAAAGTACCAGGTGGTTATTCTATTTCGGGCACTAAAATGTGGATTACCAACAGTCCTGTTGCTGATGTGTTTGTGGTTTGGGCTAAGGATGACGAAGGTGAAATCCGTGGCTTTATCCTAGACAAAGGCATGAAAGGTTTATCTGCACCGAAAATTCACGGTAAATTCTCTTTGCGCGCATCGATTACCGGTGAAATCGTGATGGATGAAGTGTTTGTTCCTGAAGACAATGCATTCCCTGATATTCGTGGCTTAAAAGGTCCATTTGGTTGCTTGAATAAAGCGCGCTATGGTATTGCTTGGGGTGCAATGGGTGCAGCTGAATTCTGTTGGCATGCTGCGCGTCAATACACTTTAGATCGCAAACAATTTAACCGTCCTTTGGCTGCAACACAATTGGTACAGTTAAAGTTAGCCAACATGCAAACTGAAATCAGCTTGGGCTTACAGGCTGCCTTGCAGGTGGGTCGTTTGATGGATGAGGGCAAAGCAGCACCAGAAATGATTTCTTTAATCAAACGCAATAACTGTGGTAAGGCTTTGGATATTGCGCGCGTGTCTCGTGACATGCATGGTGGTAACGGTATTGCAGATGAATTCCATGTGATTCGTCACGTGATGAATTTAGAAGCTGTGAATACTTATGAAGGTACCCATGATATTCATGCTTTGATTTTGGGTCGTGCGCAAACAGGCTTACAAGCATTTGCTTAAATTTTTGCTTTAAACGAATGGGAAGCGCGAGCTTCCCTTTTTTATCATCGTTTGTCATTTAAAAATAATAATGAGGAGAATCTCATGACACAAGGTGCTTTAGCAGGAATTAAAGTTTTGGACTTGTCTCGCGTTTTGGCGGGACCCAGTTGTACCCAGCAATTGGCGGATTTGGGCGCCGATGTGATTAAGATTGAAAGACCAGAGGTTGGGGACGAAACACGTCAGTGGGCACCACCAACGTTTGCCAATGGCACATCTGCCTATTTTGCAACTGTCAATCGCAATAAAAAATCGGTGACATTGGATATTAGCACGCCCGAAGGGCAAGACATTATCAAAACTTTGGCCAAAGAAGCCGATGTTTTGATTGAAAACTACAAAGTCGGTGGTTTAAAAAAATACGGCTTAGATTATGAGAACATAAAAACAATCAACCCCCGTTTGGTTTATTGTTCGTTAACAGGTTATGGTCAAACAGGGCCCGATGCCAAAAAACCTGGTTATGATTATATTATTCAAGGTTTGTCCGGTTTAATGAGCATCACAGGCCCTACCGATGGGTTACCACACAAAGTGGGTGTGGCTGTGGTGGATTTGTTCACAGGATTACAAGCGACCATTGGTATTCAGGCTGCCTTGATTGCACGAGAAACAACCCAGCAAGGTCAGCATGTGGATGTGGCTTTATTAGACAGCGCCATTGCCATGCTAGGCAATGTGGGCATGAATCATTTGGCCAATGGCGAAGTGCCACCACGCTTAGGCAATAATCACCCCAATATCGTGCCTTACCAAGTATTTGAGACAGCACAAAATCAGCATTTGATTTTGGCTTGTGGCAATGACAATCAATTTAAAAACGTTGCCACAGTCATGGGGCATCCTGAATGGCTGAATGATGCGCGTTTTATGAGTAATCCGAGTCGGGTGCAGAACCGTGAAGCCGTCATCGCAGCCATGAGCCCTGTGTTTTTACAAAAAAATCGCAATCAATGGATTGAGTTATTTGAAGCAGTTCAAGTGCCGTGTGGGCCAATTAACAACATTGCCGAAGCATTGCAACTGCCACAGGTACAAGAGCGAGGCATGATTGTAGGGGATTTTGAAGGGCAAGAAGATTTGCGTGTTTTAGGTTGCCCGATTAAACTAAGCACCACACCGGTTAGCTACCGCATGGCACCGCCTTTATTGGGTGAGCATACTGAAGCAGTGTTAAAAGACATTGGTTTGAGTACCAAAGACATTATGGGCTTGCAGGATAAAAAAATCATTTAAAAATAACAAAAAAAACTATAGGAATATCACTCATGACAGATACTATTGAACGCGATAGCATGCAATTTGATGTTGTTGTTGTTGGTGCAGGCCCTGCCGGCTTAAGCACGGCAATACGATTAAAGCAGTTGGCACAGCAAGATGAGCGAGAAATCAGCATTTGTGTGGTAGAAAAAGGCTCGGAAGTGGGCGCACACAGTTTGTCTGGTGCGGTATTAGACCCACGCGCTTTGACTGAGCTGATACCTGATTGGCAAGCATTAGGCGCACCATTAACGCGACCCGTGACGCAAGATCAAGTGCTGTACTTAACCGAAACCAAATCGTATACCTTGCCAACACCACCGAGTTTTCACAATGAAGGCAACTATATTATTAGTTTGGGCTTATTGTGTCGTTGGTTAGCTGAACAAGCAGAAGCCATGGGCATTGAGATTTACCCAG
>JASLBZ010000055.1 GCA_030146285.1 Neisseriaceae bacterium
TCTTTGTTATTAACAGTGGGAGGTAGACCTTGAGTCTCAATATTGAAGCCAAAAAGGCAACGGTTGCGGAAATTAGCGAAGCTATTTCAAATGCGCAAACACTAGTTGTTGCTGAATACCGTGGTATCAGTGTTGGTAGCATGACTGCTCTACGTGCCAATGCTCGTAAAGAAGGCGTTTATTTACGCGTTCTTAAAAATACGATGGCTCGTCGTGCTGTTGAAGGAACTCCATTTGCAGACTTGGCTAACCATATGGTTGGACCATTGGTTTATGCTGCATCTGAAGATCCTGTTGCTGCTGCAAAAGTACTGCATCAATTTGCAAAAAAAGATGAAAAAATTGTTATTACTGCCGGTTCTTATAACGGTGAAGTAATGGACGCTACAAAAGTGGCAGCCTTGGCATCTATTCCAAGTCGCGACGAATTGTTGTCTAAATTACTTTACGTTATGCAAGCACCTGTGGCTGGTTTCGCTCGTGGTTTGGCTGCATTGTCAGCGAAAAAATCAGAAGAAGCTGCAGCGTAACAACATCTTTTCGATTTAAATACAAATTTATATTCAAATATTTAGGAGTTTAATAGCATGGCTATTACTAAAGAAGACATTTTAGAAGCAGTTGGTAACTTGACTGTAATGGAACTAAACGAGCTAGTTGAAGCTTTCGAAGAAAAATTCGGCGTTTCTGCTGCTGCTGTTGCTGTTGCTGGTGGCGCTGCTGCTGGTGCTGCTGCTGAAGAAAAAACTGAATTCGACGTTGTTTTGACTGCTGCTGGCGATCAAAAAGTTGGCGTGATTAAAGTTGTTCGTGCTATCACTGGCTTGGGCTTGAAAGAAGCTAAAGACATGGTTGACGGCGCACCTAAAGCAATTAAAGAAGGCGTTTCTAAAGCAGAAGCTGACGATATCGTTAAGCAACTAGAAGAAGCTGGCGCTAAAGTAGAAGTTAAATAATTTTAACTTTGTCTTATCAGGCTGGTGGCTTAAGGGCCGCCGGCCTTATTGTGCTTTGTGCCCTAGACGATTACTCATAGGCATTTAAAAATAATCCAGTGTTTATGATTAATAGCCTGCCAAATCCTCCCTTTCCTTGGAGACTCCTATAATGAGTTATTCTTTTACCGAAAAAAAACGAATTCGTAAAAGCTTTGCCAAACGCGACAATGTTTTGGGTGTGCCATTCTTATTGGCGACACAGCTTGATTCGTATGAAAGTTTTTTGCAAGAAGATGTGCCATTTGACCAGCGTGCTGATCAAGGTCTTCAGGCTGCCTTCAATTCTATTTTCCCAATTACAAGTCACAATGGCTACGCTCGTTTAGAGTTTGTTCATTATGTATTGGGTGAGGCGCCTTTTGATATTCAAGAATGTCAAATGCGAGGCATTACTTTCGCATCGCCATTGCGCGCGCGCATTCGTCTTGTCATCTTAGATAAAGAGTCTTCTAAGCCCGTTGTTAAAGAAGTGCGTGAGAATGAAGTATACATGGGTGAAATCCCATTGATGACGCCAAGTGGCTCTTTTGTGATTAACGGTACAGAGCGCGTTATCGTGTCTCAGTTGCACCGTTCTCCAGGTGTGTTCTTTGAACATGACCGTGGTAAAACACATTCATCTGGTAAATTACTGTTCTCTGCTCGCATTATTCCTTACCGTGGTTCATGGTTGGATTTAGAGTTTGACGCCAAAGATTTATTGTATTTCCGTATTGACCGTCGTCGTAAAATGCCTGTAACCATCATGTTAAAAGCATTGGGTTACACTGCTGAAGATATTCTAGACACTTTTTATGACAAAGATACTTACTTCTTGTCTGAAAATGGCATTCAAAAGCAATTAATTGTTAGTCGCTTAAAAGGTGAAACATCGAAAATCGATATCATTGACAAAGATGGTAATGTATTGGTTTCTAAAGGCAAGCGCTTTACCGCTAAGAGTGTTCGTGACATCACGAATGCAGGTATTGAGCGTCTGGATGTTGATTTTGATGCTTTGGTTGGTCAAGTATTGGCGACTGATGTTATTAGCCCAGATACAGGCGAAGTGATTGGCAGTGCGAATGAGGAACTAACAGAAGAATTGTTGGTGAAATTCGATTTGCACAATATTGCAAAAATTGAAACGCTTTACATCAATGAATTAAGCCAAGGTGGCTATATCTCTAACACATTGCGTGTAGATGATAGTAAAGACCAGTTGAGTGCTCGTGTTGCGATTTACCGCATGATGCGTCCTGGTGAACCACCAACCGAAGATGCTGTTGAATTGTTATTCCATCGCTTGTTCTTTAATCAAGACAGCTATGACTTGTCACGCGTTGGTCGCATGAAGTTCAATACGCGTACATACAATCAAAAGCTAACTGAAAAAACAGGTTCTTGGTTCAAACGATTGGTAGAAGAAACGTTTGCTGGTGATGCTGAAAAAGGTGGCTTCGTTCTGATGAATGATGACATTGTTGTCACCATTGCAACTTTGGTTGAATTGCGCAACGGTAACGGCCAAATTGACGACATCGATCACTTGGGTAACCGTCGTGTTCGTTCTGTTGGTGAGTTGGCAGAAAACCAATTCCGCTCAGGCTTATCGCGTGTAGAGCGTGCTGTTAAAGAGCGTTTGAACCAAGCTGAATCAGAAAACTTGATGCCGCATGATTTAATCAACGCAAAACCTGTTTCTGCTGCGATTAAAGAATTCTTTGGCTCTAGCCAATTAAGTCAGTTCTTGGATCAAACCAACCCATTGTCTGAAATCACGCATAAACGTCGTGTATCAGCATTAGGCCCAGGTGGTTTGACTCGTGAGCGTGCAGGTTTTGAAGTGCGTGACGTACATCCAACGCATTATGGTCGTGTGTGTCCAATTGAAACACCAGAGGGTCCAAACATTGGTTTGATTAACTCTTTGTCTGTTTATGCACGTACCAATGAATATGGTTTCTTAGAAACACCATACCGCCAAGTGATTGACGGTAAAGTAACAGATAAAATTGATTATTTGTCAGCCATTGAAGAAGGTCGCTATGTGATTGCACAGGCGAATGCCAATGTTGACGAAGCCGGTTTGTTAAGCGATGAAATGGTAACGTGTCGTGAAAATGGTGAAACCATTATTGCTACACCAGATCGCGTACAGTACATGGACGTGGCAACAGGTCAGGTTGTATCTGTAGCAGCTTCATTGATTCCGTTCCTTGAGCATGATGATGCGAACCGTGCATTGATGGGTGCAAACATGCAACGTCAAGCAGTTCCATGTTTGCGTCCTGAAAAACCATTCGTGGGTACAGGTATTGAGCGTTATGTGGCTATTGACTCGGCAACTGCAGTTATTGCTAAGCGTGGTGGTGTGGTTGAGTATGTTGATGCAGGCCGTATTGTGGTTCGTGTTCATGATGCTGAAGCCAGCGCAGGTGAAGTCGGTGTTGATATTTACAATTTGATTAAATTCACCCGTTCTAACCACAGTACCAACATTAACCAACGTCCAGTTGTACAAATTGGTGATGAATTGCAAAAAGGCGATGTGATTGCCGATGGTGCTTCAACTGACTTAGGTGAGTTGGCATTGGGTCAAAACATGACCATCGCGTTTATGCCTTGGAATGGTTACAACTTCGAGGATTCGATTCTGATCTCTGAGAATGTTGTAGCAGAAGACCGTTACACTTCAATTCACATTGAAGAATTAAACGTGGTTGCTCGTGACACCAAGTTGGGTGCAGAAGAAATCACACGCGATATCCCTAACTTGTCTGAACGCATGCAAAACCGTTTGGATGATGCTGGTATCGTTTACATCGGTGCTGAAGTTGAGGCTGGTGATGTGTTGGTTGGTAAAGTAACCCCTAAAGGCGAAACACAATTAACACCTGAAGAAAAACTATTGCGTGCTATTTTCGGTGAGAAAGCTTCTGACGTTAAAGATACTTCATTGCGTATGCCTACCGGCATGAGCGGTACAGTGATTGATGTTCAAGTATTTACACGTGAAGGTATTGAACGTGATAAACGTGCTCAATCGATTATTGATGAAGAATTGAAACGCCATCGCTTGGATTTGCATGACCAATTGCGCATTTTCAATGAAGACGCATTCAGTCGTATCGAGCGCATGATTATTGGCCAAGAAGCCAATGGTGGACCACAACGCTTGACCAAAGGCACTGTGATTACAGCAGAGTATTTGGCTGGCTTGCCAAGCAAGCAAGAGTGGTTTGACATTCGCATGACTGACGAAGCATTGGCCAAACAACTTGAGTTAATTAAATTAAGCTTGCAACAAAAACGTGAAGATTTCGATCTGATGTTTGAAATCAAGAAGAAAAAATTAACCCAAGGTGACGAGTTGCAACCTGGCGTACAAAAGATGGTGAAAGTATTTATCGCTATTAAACGTCGTTTGCAATCAGGCGATAAAATGGCCGGTCGTCACGGTAACAAGGGTGTGGTATCTCGCATTCTGCCTGTCGAAGACATGCCATACATGGCTGATGGTCGTTCAGTAGACATCGTATTGAACCCATTGGGTGTACCAAGTCGTATGAACATTGGTCAGATTTTGGAAGTGCATTTGGGTTGGGCTGCAAAAGGCATTGGTGCTCGCATTGATACCATGTTGGCAGAACACCGCGAAGCTGCTGAAATTCGCACATTCTTAGAAACCATGTACAACGGTGACTTAGGTGGCGAAGACATGCACAAAGAAGATTTGAGCTTGTTAAGTGATTCAGACATTATTACGTTGGCGAAAAACCTGCGTAAAGGTGCGACATTTGCTTCTCCTGTGTTCGATGGTGCGAAAGAATCTGAACTAAAAGCGATGTTGGAATTTGCTTACCCTAGTGGTGATGAGCGTGTTGAAAAATTAAACTTCAACCCAACCAAAACACAAGTTACTTTGTACGATGGTCGCTCAGGTGAAGCTTTTGATCGCCGTGTGACGGTTGGTGTAATGCATTACTTGAAACTTCATCACTTGGTGGATGAGAAGATGCATGCTCGTTCTACGGGTCCATACAGCTTGGTAACGCAACAACCATTGGGCGGTAAAGCACAGTTCGGTGGCCAGCGTTTCGGTGAGATGGAGGTTTGGGCACTTGAAGCTTACGGCGCAGCTTATACATTGCAAGAAATGTTAACAGTGAAGTCAGATGACGTTACTGGTCGTACAAAAATGTACGAAAGCATCGTTAAAGGTGAGCACAAGGTCGAAGCCGGTATGCCAGAATCGTTTAACGTACTGGTAAAAGAAATCCGTTCATTGGGTCTAGACATCGATTTAGAAAGTTACTAATTGCAAAAAACCACCTTTCTGTTAGAAAGGTGGTCTTAATCTGGAGCTCAAATGAAAGCTTTATTAGATTTATTAAGTCCATCGAATGGCAATGTTGGTGAAGAAGAATTTGACGCCATCAAAATTGGTATTGCTTCGCCAGAAACAATTCGCTCTTGGTCTTATGGTGAGGTTAAAAAACCTGAAACCATTAACTACCGTACTTTCAAGCCTGAGCGTGATGGTTTGTTCTGTGCCAAAATTTTTGGCCCAGTAAAAGACTATGAATGTTTGTGTGGTAAATACAAACGCTTAAAATTCAAAGGCGTAACTTGTGAAAAATGTGGCGTTGAAGTTACATTGTCAAAAGTTCGTCGTGAGCGCATGGGTCACATTGACTTGGCGTCTCCAATTGCGCACATCTGGTTCTTAAAATCATTACCATCTCGTTTGGGTATGGTTTTGGACATGACTTTGCGTGATATCGAACGCATTTTGTACTTTGAAGCGTTCGTTGTAACTGATCCTGGCTTGACCTCATTGCAAGCACGTCAGTTGTTAACTGAAGAAGATTACTACGACAAATTAGATGAATTTGGCGAAGAGTTCGATGCAAAAATGGGTGCTGAAGGTGTGCGTGATTTATTGCGTAACATGGACATTCCTGCTGAGATCGCTGTTTTACGCCAAGATTTGGAATCAACTGGTTCTGAAGCCAAAATCAAGAAAATTGCAAAACGTTTAAAAGTTTTGGAAGCGTTCCACCGTTCAGGCATGAAGCTTGAGTGGATGATTATGGATGTGTTGCCAGTATTGCCACCTGATTTGCGCCCATTGGTGCCATTGGATGGTGGTCGTTTTGCAACGTCAGATTTGAATGATTTGTATCGTCGTGTGATTAACCGTAACAACCGTTTAAAACGTTTGTTAGAGTTGCGTGCTCCCGATATTATTGTTCGCAATGAAAAACGCATGTTGCAAGAAGCGGTTGACTCATTGTTAGACAATGGTCGTCGTGGTAAAGCCATGA
>JASLBZ010000110.1 GCA_030146285.1 Neisseriaceae bacterium
AACGCCACCAACAAACACAATAAACCCATGCTAATGAGCACCAACCCCAACCAATCCGGTTGACTGGGCTTCACATGTAACGGTTTTTCAGCAACCCATGAATGCGCAGCAAAAGCCGCTAACAATGCCAACGGTACATTAAACCAAAACACCCATGACCACGAAGCGTAATCCAAAATCATGCCGCCCAAACTGGGTGAAAAAGCCGGTGCAATCAAGGCAATGGCCATAATCATGGTCGATACTTGACTGCGCTCACTGGTTGGAAAGGCTTGAAAAACCAAAGCCTGTCCCAGTGGAATCATCAAACCACCACCGATGCCTTGCAACAATCGCCAAAAGAGCAAACTGGGCAAATCATCACTAAAGCCGCAAAACAAACTGGCAACAGCAAAAATCAGCATGGATAAGGTTAACAGTTTGCGTGCGCCCAAGATATTGGCAAGCCATGTGCTCAAAGGCATGACCAAGGTTAAACCCAAGATATAAATATTGCTCACCCATGTGGTGGTGTTCGCGCTCAATTGCATTTGCAAAGAAATGGTGGGCAATGCCATCACTGACATAAAAATATTGACGCAATCAATAAAAAAACCGAGCAAAAAAACAGTGGCGATGCGGTAGCGGTATTGCATGATGTTGATTTCAATAAGGCAGAAATCACGCATAGTAGATTTGATTGTTGGTGTTGTCGATGCAATGGGATTAAAATCATTGTTTGAATTTATTTAACAATCAAACGCCATGTCTAATTATTTCAAACAAATCACCGTGTTTTTGCAAGTAGCTGAATCGGGCTCATTCACGCAAGCGGCAGAGCTGTTGAATTTAAGCCGTGCCATGGTCAGCATCAGCATTAAACAATTGGAAGAAAATCTGGGCGTGAGTTTGTTTAATCGCAGCACTCGCCAAGTCAGCTTAAGCGATGCGGGGCAATTTTTTTACCAAGATTGTAAAAACATCAAACAAGATTTGCAAAAAGCCATAGAGCGCATTCAGAACAACGATATTTTGCTCAGTGGCACCTTGCGCATCGGCTCAACCCATGAATTTGGCGAACGCTTTATTGCCCCAATTTTGGCCGACTTTTGCCAACAATACCCAAGCTTGGGTCTGCATTATTATTTGGACTCTTCGATTAATGACTTGATTACCGACAAACTGGACATTGCCATTCGCTTGGGCAACTTGCCCGACAGCACCTTAAAAAGTCGCCATCTTGGGCAATATGAAATTGTATTGGTGGCAACGCCTACTTTATTGCAAAACCACCCCATTACCCAAGCCAGTGACATTTTAAGCATGCCTTGGGTGGTACAAAACCAATGGCAATACAACCAATTTGTGCTCACCCATACCCAGCAGCCCCACAGCAATTTTCATTTTTCAGCGCCCATGGGATTGCACCAAAGCAACTCGGCCAGTTTGATTCACAGCATGGTAAAAGCCGGCTTGGGGATTTCGATTTGCCCACTTTGGATGGTCAAAGAAGATTTGGATAAACAAGTTTTGCAACGGGTATTGCCAGACTACACCTTGCCACAACAAAACATCCAAGCTGTGTATTTGAACCAACGCCATACTGCCCAAAGAATCCGTTTGTTTATTGATTTTTTAAAAGCCAGACTATTGGTTTAAATGGTGGTAAAAAATATCCAATACCACCTCAATTTACCCTAAGCAAATACCATTATCCATATTATTGACTCTTTTATTGTTTTGAAAGCGCCCCATGTTAAAACTCATTGCTGAAGATTTTATTGCCCCAGAACACATCGACACTGTATTGCCACTGTACCAAGAGCTGGTCCAAAAAACCCAACAAGAAGCAGGCTGCCTGAACTATGAATTATTCCATGATTTAAGAAAACCAGGCCATTTTGTTTTTATTGAAGAATGGGAAAGCGAGGCGGCACTGGATGAACACGTTCAATCCAAGCATTTTCAAGAACTCGTTCCACAAATTGACCAATACACATACCAAGAAGGAAAATTCACGCACATGCAAGCCTATGGCGATTTATTGAAAAAATAATGCCATTGCCTAGCAGCCCGAAAATGCACAAACAAATCTGACACTCAGCGCATTGCATTACAACACGACACAACCGAATAGCAAGCCAACGACCAAAGCCACAAACTGAACCAGGCAAACAGACGCTTGGCAAGTGAATAGCCTTTTCATGCCACGAACCCGATCGCAAAAGCTGCGCTGAGGGTCAATATTGGAAATCAATTTCAAATCCAATAGCGCAGCATCCAAGGCAGTAAAATCAATACTGCCTTGCTCCGATTTTTGCAATACATCCTGAACAATGCCCCGATCAAAGCCAATGCGAATTTGGTAATAAACCACAACAATACCCAAGCCCAATACCAACAGCACATTCAAAAGCAAAGCCAAACGTGACCATACCGATGCCAAATCAAACAATGGCATGATTAGCAATAAGGCGCCCACATTCCAGCACATGCTTAACCCAAACCAGTAACGGCTTTGTTTGAGTAACATAGACAAATAGCGCAAAACATCTTGTTCATTGCTTAGCATGAATATCCTCTAGCATCTCATCTAAAATCTGCAATTGCTCAGGTTTAATCACAATGTGCGGATGGCTTTTTTGCAAACTTGCCATGGCTTCTTGCGCACTTGTGGCTTGCCGGCTAAATAACAACCAAGCCAAAACCACGGTTGCGCTGCGTGAGTAACCCAAGGCACATGAGACCAATATGGTTTTTTGCGCTGCCAAATCACGCTCTAATTGTGCTGCCGCGGCCAAGCAAATGGTTTTGGGAACAGGTGTTAAATCCAAGACCGCAAACAAATGGTACTGTGCCTGATGCTTGGGATAAGGCAATTCAGCACACATGTCCATCGCAACAGCAAATTGCTTTTGTGCTAAAAAAGCACGGGTGGGCAAACGACCCAAATACAAATTGGGCGCAACCATGCTTGCCATGGGCTTATTGCGCGTCCACGCCCAAACATTCAAGCGCGCCAAAACATGGTATGGAAAATACAAAATACCAATGGGAAAATAAAACCGACCTTGGGCATTTTTTTGAAAGCCGCCTGCTCCAGCATACGCATAATTCACCGCCACCAAGCCAAGCGACACACTGAACCACAACACCAGCCACACCTGCATGCTATTGCGAGCCAAAACCAATGCAACACCACCAACCACAAAGTAATACATCGCCATGCGATTGTGTTTGGCAATTTTTTGGCGGCACAATGGTGATTTTTGGTTTTTGGGAAACAGCCAAACACACAGGCAACCTGCCAATACACCGGTGGGCACATCAATAAAATGGTGTTGCCATGTGCTTAAAACAGAAACACCAATCAACACACACCAAATATTCAATAACCAACGCCCCCAAGATTGAGCGTAATCGCTTAAAAAGCACCACAACACCACCAATAAGGTAATGTGCAAAGAAGGTGCTTGGTTATAAGGCTTATCAAAGCTCAATAACGTATCAAACCACCAACCAAAAAATCCTTGCAACTCGGGCTTGGCAAAAGAAAACTGCAATGGGAACAAGAAAAAAGACACAATGCAAATCACTTGCGCTGCCAGTAAACGCTTAGCAAGCGTATCCAATGCCACACGTGTGGGTGCAAACAGCACACAAAAAGCATAGATAAAATCAATCGACCAATACGGAATAATGGTCCACGGCACAATGGGAATCGACAATTCCCACCCATAATAAAGCTCGCCCACATCGCTTCTGGTGGCCGTGAAGTGATTGCTCAGGTTGTAACTTAAAAAGAAAAACCCGCCCAATAACACCAAATAACAACAAGCACGCTTGAACAAGCCTTGTTCTTTGGCCACGCTTTAATCTGCCTTTTTTCTTCTGGCAAGACTAACGGTGAAAATACCCCACTCATCAATCAGCATGTCGATTTTTTCAAAACCAGCATCCGCAACCAATTGGTCCATTTCGGCTTGGGTACGTCGGCGCATCACCCATGCTTGTCCTTCTCGGTGACTGGTTAATACCCGAGCAATGTATTCCAATTGTGGGTGCCAAGGTTG
>JASLBZ010000112.1 GCA_030146285.1 Neisseriaceae bacterium
TCACCATTTGCAGCAGTTGTGTGAGCATGCTGGTGTCCAAGTCAATTTGTGTGATTTTATTCACCCCTATAAAGCAGGGGTGGATATTGAGGTGATTAGTCGAGAAGATGAGTTAAAAGTATTTCGCTGGGTGCGTGAGCAAATCGATTGCCCTGAATTAGGCTTGTATGTGGGCCAAGCGATGCACACCGCTTCTTATGGGATTTTGGGGTATTTGATGCTGGTCAGTGAGAACTTGCGGATGTCTTTGCAAAACACGCAATGTTTTTCTTTGCAATTAGGCAGTTACTTTGGCAGTGCATTGGTTGAAGTGGATCAGATGGCGCAATGGCATTGCACCCAGTACAGTGCAGATGCTGATTTGTATGAATTTAATATTGATCTTTGTTTGTCTTCTTATTGGCGCATGATTCAAACCGTATTGACCAGCAGTGAAGCACCGATGGCGGTGCATTTAAAGCGCAGTAATGTGGCGTATTTGTCTGCATATGAAGCTGTTTTTCATTGCCCGATTGTCTTAGGCTCTGATTTTGATGGCTTGGTTTTTCCACAAGAATATTTGGACAAGACCTTGAATTTTTATAATAACACCAGTTATCAAATGGCTTTTCAACATTGCCAAAGCATTGAAAGTGCTTTGTTTAAATCAGCACAAAAACAATGGAGTGAGAAGGTGAAGCAATTGCTTGAACAGGATTTGAATCGCTTCATGTTAATAGAAGATGTTGCCGAATCTTGTTTTGTGAGTCAGCGCACATTAAGACGTTACTTAAAGCATGAGAACACCACGTTTCAAATGCTATTGGATGGCGTAAGAAGCGAAAAAGCATTGCAGTTTTTACAGCAAGACAATGTGCGCTTGCAGCAAATTGCAGAAACGCTTGGTTATAGCGAGGTTGCGGCCTTTCGTTTGGCTTTCAAACGCTGGACAGGGCAGTCATTAGCCACCTATCGACGGCAAAATTTGTCCTAAATTATCTTATTTTTGTCCCATATTGTGCTACGAGAAATGATTTTTTCTGTCTAGAATGAATTTTAATAAATGCCAAAGTAATTAAAAAAAGGCACAAGACACCAAGGAAAAATAGAATATCGGAGAAATAGCATGAATAAAACAGGCTTTGTTTGGCATGAATTGTATATGTGGCACGATACAGGACATCAGTGCGGCACAGTAACACCTAGCTTAATTAATCAACCCAGCGCGCATTATGAATCGCCTGAGCCTAAGCGCAGAATTAAAAATCTGTTGGATGCTTGTGGCATGACTGAACAATTGGTGGCCATTGCCCCCATAGATGCGCGTTTGCAAGATTTGTCTCGTGCCCATACAGCTGAGTATTTGAATCATATCGAAGCGCAAGATGGCTGTTATGGCAACTTAGATGGCGAATCTGCCTTTGGTCCAGCTTCCGTTAAAATTGCCAAAAAATCAGCTGGCGGTGCGATTGAAGCAGTTAAAGCGGTGGTTTCGGGACAAGTACAAAATGCTTATGCCCTAATTCGTCCACCCGGACACCATGCAGAGCCGAATCAAGGCATGGGTTTTTGTATGTATGCCAATGCAGCCATTGCTGGGGCTTATGCCTTAGATGAATTGGGATTGGAGCGCATTGCTTTTGTCGATTGGGATGTGCATCACGGCAATGGTACCGAGGCGGTATTTTGGGATGACGACAGAGCGTTGACGATTTCTTTACACCAAGATGATTTGTACCCACGTGCCACTGGTTCTCAGTATGACGTTGGTGGTAAAAACGCCAAAGGCAAAAACATCAATATCCCATTAATGCCGGGCTGTGGTCATGAAGCGTATTTGTATGCATTTGAAACCATCGTAATACCGGCTTTATTGGCATTTAAACCCGATTTAATCATTGTGCCCTGTGGTTTTGATTCTTGTATTGAAGACCCATTAGGCCGCATGCTTTTGCATGAAGACAGCTACAAAGCCATGACCCAAGCCTTAATGGATGTTGCAGAAACATTAGGGCACAAGCGCGTGGTAATGACCCATGAAGGTGGTTACAACGGCAATGTCACCCCATTTATGGGCTTGGCGGTGATTGAAACGCTATCGGGCATCAATAGTGGTGTGGTTGATCCACTGCTTCATTCTTACAAAACCTATTCTGGTCAAAACTTACAACAGTATCAGCGCGAATACATCGATTCTTTAGCCGATTACTTTGTGACGGTTTCAGGCTGCCCTTTAAATACTCGGACAATTTGCATGTAAGCCTTATTTTCAAAATCAAGATAGCAGTTGCGCTATTGATTTTAATTTTGGGTATTCGTGCAAAAGATTGAAGGGAAACCACATGTTCAATAGTGCCTCGTACAAAGCATTTGATAATCAAAAGTTATTGACGATTATCGTTATTTTATTGGCAGTTGTTGTCGCTACACATGTTTTCGTGCCGATGGGAGCAGATGGAAAGCGCCATTTTGGTATTTTGGTACTCGTGCCTGTTTTTACTGTTTTGGCATTGGCTTTGATTAGTAGGCGTACGTTAGAGCCCTTGTTTGTCGGTGCTTGTGTTGGTTTGCTAATGCTTTACAGCAATCCCATGACTTTTGTGAATGAAGTCATGGCCAGTTCATTGCGAGTCATGGCAACACCGGTGATGGGGTGGATTTTATTGTTGTCAGCCATGATGGGTGGTTTGATTGTGTGGTTGCAAGCCTCTCGCGCCACAGATGCGTTTAGCAATTTATTGGGAAAATACGTTAAAAATCGCGAACAAGGATTGTTGGCTGCTTGGGGGCTAGGGATTATTATCTTTATTGATGATTATTTAAGTGTGCTGACCGTGGGTGCGGCCATGCGAAAATTAACCGATAAGTTTAAGATTTCCCGTGCGATGTTGTCTTATGTTGCTGCTGCCACAGGCACGCCAGTTTGTTTGCTGATTCCGATTTCAACTTGGGCTATTTATATTGGCGGTTTGTTAGAGAGCAATGGCATAGCCAAAAGTGGCGAGGGCATGGCTTTGTATATCCAAACCATACCGTATATGTTTTATGCATGGATTGCGATTTTGATGGTCCCACTGGTGATTTACAAAATCATTCCACCATCACCAAGCATGAAAGCCGCTGAGTTAGCTGCTCAAACCAATGTGTTAAGCAACACCGTAAGCCATTCACAAAGTGATGATGATTTGGTCTTAAGCACCCAAACGCAAGAGCCAACATTGTGGCATTTCTTTATTCCCATTGTGGTGATGGTGGGTATGGCTTGGTATTTGGGTGATACATTGTTGGCCATTATTTGCACCAGCATTGTGACGCTCTTTTTGTACCGTTTTGCAGGATTGGGTAGCATTCCAGATTTGTGTGAGTTGTTTATGCGTGGTGTGGCCAGCATGGTGATGCCAATTGCGATTATTTTTGCCGCATTTGTCTTGCAAGACGTTAATGAGCAATTGGGTTTGGCACCTTATTTGATTGAGAGTGTGAAGCCACTTTTAAGTGCCAAATGGTTGCCAGTTGTGACTTTTGTCTTGTTGGCATTTTTAACCTTTACCACAGGCTCATTTTGGGGGATTTATGCCATTTCTATTCCCATTATCTTGCCTCTTGCCGTGGCCTTGGATGCGAATATTCCATTGACCATTGGTGCTTTGGCTTCTGCTGGTGGTTTTGGCAGTCATGCTTGCTTTTTTGGTGATGGCACGGTTCTGGCTTCACGCAGTTGTGATGTGACACCGTTACACCATGCAACAACACAATTTCGGTATGCATTGTGCAGCGCAATTTTGGCATCATTGCTATTTGTTGTTATGGCGTGATTGTACTCAAAAAGACCAAAAAACCAGCTCAAAGGGCTGGTTTTTTGGTCTTTTATAAGGTTTTTTGTGAAAAATGCAAAAAAAATACGATTGTGCACTTGAAATACTTTGTTCCTACCTTATATACAGTTTATTGAAACTATCATGGAATTAAGGCGCGAAAGTCAGGGGCAAATTCAGAACCAAAAAAAACAAAAAATTGGTTCGTGAGGCTTGAAAAAATGACAAGTGACCTTATCTAACCATTAATTAAAGATTATTGATGATGCAAATATGCATCTACACAAAATTAGGAGTTCATTGAACATGGCTAAAGTAATTGGTATTGACTTAGGTACAACTAACTCTTGTTTGGCAATTTCTGAAAATGGTCAAGCAAAAATTATTGAAAACGTTGAAGGCGCACGTACTACGCCTTCTGTAGTGGCTTACTTAGATGGTAATGAAGTTTTGGTGGGTGCGCCTGCAAAACGTCAAGCAGTGACTAACCCAACAAATACAGTATATGCTTCAAAACGTTTGATTGGTCGTCGTTTTGAAGACAAAGAAGTACAAAAAGACATCGATTTGATGCCATTTAAAATTGTTAAAGCAGGCAATGGCGATGCTTGGGTTGAAGCACAAGGCGAAGAATTGTCTCCACCACAAATTGCTGCTGAAATTTTACGTCGTTTGAAAAAATCTGCTGAAGATTATTTGGGTGAAGCGGTAACAGAAGCTGTGATTACAGTTCCTGCTTACTTTAATGATAGCCAACGCCAAGCGACAAAAGACGCGGGCCGTATTGCTGGCTTAGATGTTAAACGCATTATTAACGAACCTACTGCAGCTGCTTTGGCATTCGGTATGGACAAAGCCGAAAAAGGCGATCGCAAAATTGCGGTTTACGACTTAGGTGGTGGTACATTTGACGTATCGATTATTGAAATCGCTGACGTTGATGGTGACAAACAGTTTGAAGTATTGGCAACCAACGGTGATACATTCTTAGGTGGTGAAGACTTCGACCAACGCTTAATTGACTACATCATTGGCGAGTTCAAAAAAGAACAAGGCATTGATTTAAAACAAGACGTAATGGCATTGCAACGCTTAAAAGAAGCTGCTGAAAAAGCGAAGATTGAATTGTCTAGCGGCCAGCAAACTGAAATTAACTTGCCTTACATCACAATGGATGCAACAGGTCCTAAGCATTTGGCAATCAAAATCACCCGTGCGAAATTTGAAAGCTTGGTTGAGGATTTGATTCAACGCTCTATCGAGCCTTGCCGTGTTGCATTGAAAGATGCTGGCTTGTCTATCAGTGATATTGATGATGTGATTTTGGTGGGTGGTCAAACCCGTATGCCAAAAGTACAAGAAGCTGTTAAAGACTTCTTCGGTAAAGAGCCACGTAAAGACGTGAACCCTGATGAAGCTGTTGCCGCTGGTGCAGCCATTCAAGGTGCGGTATTGTCTGGCGATCGTAGCGACGTATTGCTATTGGACGTAACACCATTGTCTTTGGGTATTGAAACCATGGGCGGTATTATGACGAAATTGATTCAGAAAAATACCACCATTCCGACCAAAGCGAACCAAGTGTTCTCAACTGCGGAAGACAACCAAAATGCAGTAACGATTCATGTATTGCAAGGTGAACGTGAAAAAGCATCTGCGAATAAGAGCCTAGGTCAATTTAACCTAAGTGATATTGCACCTGCTGCACGTGGTATTCCACAAATTGAAGTGACATTTGACATCGACGCCAATGGTATTTTGCATGTATCTGCTAAAGACAAAGGCACAGGCAAAGAATCTAACATCACGATTCAAGCGTCTAGCGGTTTGAGTGAAGAAGAAATCGAACGCATGGTAAAAGATGCAGAAGCGAATGCTGAAGAAGATAAAAAATTAACTGAATTGGTGACTTCACGTAACCAGGCAGAAGGTTTAATCCACTCAGTGAAAAAATCAATGACGGACTACGGTGACAAATTAGATGCTGCCGAAAAAGAAACCATTGAAGCTGCAATTAAAGAAGCTGAAGAAGCAGTTAAAGGCGAAGACAAAGAAGTTATCGATGCCAAATCTGAAGCTTTGGCAACTGCAAGCCAAAAACTAGGTGAAATGATGTATGCTCAAGCACAAGCTGAAGCATCTGAAAATGCACCAGAAGGCGAACAAAAAGCAGCTTCAGATGACGTAGTTGATGCTGATTTTGAAGAAGTAAAAAGCGACAAAAAAGACTAATCTTGGATTAGACGACATAAAAAACCCTAACGAAAGTTAGGGTTTTTTTGTGCTTTATTGATTTGAAAATGAATACGGGCATAAGGATTTAAATATCTGAAAACAATTGCTCTTTACGCAGTTGTTTTTTGCTGGGTGCTACGCTTAAGTTTTCCAATTTGGAATCCTCAATGAATTGATCCAAACAAATGTTCAGTTTCTCTAAGCTAGGCTGCATCAATTGTTTTAAATGTTGGTTAATCTGATTGTCATCAGTGGCCATAGGTTGGTAAACAAAAACACTGAATAAATCCCGAATATTGATGTTGGCCGCGTTGGTTTTCAAAATCCAACCCGAAGGGGAGTCTTCAATGTAGTTCAATTTCACCAAGCGTTCCAATAAATCACCTAACTCGTCATAGCCCAATTGAATCTTGGTACGAAATGCTTGAATAGAAATGCCCCGTTTGTTGTTTTGGGCGTGGTGTAGCAAAACCAAAATACCAATCACATCTTCAATCACATCTGCTGTATTGTTCTTACGCAAAAATACTGAACCTTGCCAATATGACATGGATGCAGTCAATACCGCACCCAAAATCAAAATTGCCCACAACATATTTACCCACAATAAAAATACAGGGATGGTGGCAAATGCACCGTAAATTAATTCATAGCTATTGAAATTACTCATGTAGTAACCAAAAGCACGTCGGGCAATTTCCAAAACGGCAGCAGTAATCAAAGCGCCCAGCGCTGCGTGTTTTAAAGGAACATATGCAGCAGGAACGCAGCGGAACAATAAAATCAAAACGGCTGTTGAAAAAACGACGGAAAATGTAATGTGTACGGCAGCCGCAGCAACAGGGTAGTAAAAAGCAAAATTAGATTCTTTAAACATGAGCGCCCAGGTTGAGCTCACCAGACCAATGGCAACAGGGCCCAAAGTCAAAATCGCCCAGTACATCAATAAGCGATTTAATAGGGGGCGCTGGGTGGTCACATTCCAGATTTGATTGAATGTTTTCTCAATCGTCATGATTAATAAAATGGCAGAAATTGCCAAGGCAATAATGCCAATAGCAGTTAAGTTACTGGCCTTGTCTCGAAAACTGTAAACATATTCTCCAATGACTTTGGCACTGGCGTCTGGCATCAAGGTATTGCTGATAAAGTTATTGAAGCCTTCGGTCAGATTGGAAAACATGGGAAAGGCTGAAATCACAATTAAGGTAATGGTGAAAAAAGGCACCATGGCCAAAAGTGTGGTGAAGGTTAGGCTAGAGGAGACACGGGTAATGTCTAATGCCATAATACGCTGGACTAAAAACCAAGAAAATTGTAAAAATCGACTTTTCTGAAATTGTTTAGCCAAGAGTTGTGTCATCATTCGGTTGAACTTTCAAAGGGGTTAGGTGATATGTATTCATCTGATTATCACGTACAATATGCTTATTGTTTATTATATTAACAAGGAAATACAAATGTTGAAAATTTTGGTGCTGTATTACAGCCAAAAAGGCGCAACTAAGAATTTAGCCCAGTGTATCGCAGAAGGTGTTGAAAGTGTTGCAGGGTGTGATGCAGTCTTAAGAACTGTGCCAAAAGTATCAACAGTGTGCGAAGCTACCCAAGCCAGTATTCCTGAAGAGGGTGCGCCTTATGTGAGTGAAGCAGATTTGGAAAGTTGTGCTGGTTTGGCCATGGGAAGCCCAACCCGTTTTGGCAATATGGCAGCAGCCATGAAATATTTTTTGGATGGCACAATTGCTGTGTGGCTTTCAGGCAGCCTGATTAATAAACCTGCTTGTGTCTTTACATCATCAAGCACGCAGCACGGTGGACAAGAGAGCACCTTGCTAAGTATGATGTTGCCATTGATGCACCAAGGCATGGTGATGGTGGGCTTGCCCTTTAGTCATAGCGAGTTAAGCCATACGAAAACGGGTGGAACACCCTATGGTGTCTCACATGTGGCCGGTAGTGATGGCAATCCAATATTAAGTGAAGATGAAAAAAAATTGGCTTTTGAACAAGGCAAGCGTTTGGCATTATTGGCTAAAAAAATGGCGACTGTCGACTAGAAGAAAAGAGATTTGGCATGAGTGTTAGTAAAAATTCGATTGTGGTGGCATTGGTTTTGAGCTTAGCGACCATTGTCTCGGTTTGGATATTGAGTACCGCCTATGAATACAAATTCAAAGTGGGGCAGACCATCAGCGTAACGGGCAATGCCAATAAAAACTTTGAAGCCGATATTGTGAAGTGGCGAGCTGATTTTAGCCGCCAAGGCTCTGATTTAGAATCGGCCTCCGAAGGCTTGAAAAAAGACCAAGGCATGGTTAAACAGTTTTTGGTAGACAATGGCATTAACGCCAATGAAATTGTTTTTGAGGCTGTTAACATTGAAAAAAATTACAGCAACTACACCGATGAAAACGGTAGAAGTTACAGTACTTTTACGGGTTATACCTTAAGCCAAAATGTGTCGGTGGAATCCAAAGACTTGGACAAAGTGGAAAATGTATCGCGTGAAATTTCCAGTTTATTAAGCCAAGGCTTAGAGCTGACCTCTTCAAACCCCAATTATTATTACAGCCAATTAGAAGATTTGAAATTGGCTTTGATTTCAGAAGCGTCGGCCAATGCCAAGCAACGTGCGGATAATATTGCCAAGCAAGCCAATGCCAGCTTAGGAAAGTTGGTGAAAGGTGATATGGGCGTGTTCCAAATTACCGGCCAAAATGATGACGATGATTATAGTTATGGTGGTGCATTCAATACCACTTCTCGTAAGAAAACCGCCAGCATTACGGTGAAATTGCAGTTTGTTAGCCGTTAACATAGTAGCCAATAAAAAAGGCAGCCTGAAGTGTTAGGCTGCCTTTTTTCATTGGTGCTTGTCTTTTAATCCAATAGCAAACTGTCGTCGGTTAGTTTTTCATGGCGAGTTGACTCAAACATCGCAATTAAATCAGGAACGTCCATTTTCGCGCGCTCAACGCCCGCTACATCCAAGACCACTTGCCCTTGATGCAGCATGACCGTGCGTTGACCAAAGTCCAAAGCTTGGCGCATCGAGTGGGTCACCATCATCGCGGTTAAATGGTTTTCTTCAACGATTTGCTTGGTTAAATCCAAAACAAAAGCCGCTGTTTTGGGGTCAAGTGCTGCGGTGTGTTCATCCAATAATAAGATTTTAGATGGCTGCAATGAAGCCATAATCAAGCTGACTGCTTGGCGCTGGCCACCAGAAAGCAAATCCATGCGATCGCTTAAACGGTTTTCTAAGCCCAGTTTTAAGATGGCCAGTTTGTCACGAAAAATCTCACGATTGTTTTTATTCAATGCCATTTTGAAACTGCGTTTTTGCCCACGACTAAAAGCCAAAGCCAAATTCTCTTCAATGCTTAAGCCCGCACAAGTGCCCGCTAGCGGGTCTTGAAATACTCGGGCAATATCGGTGGCACGCTCTGCTGCATTCATGCGTGTTACATTGGTTTCATTGATCCAAATATTGCCAGAATCCACTTTTAAATCACCGCTAATGGCATTTAAAAAAGTCGATTTACCCGCACCATTACTGCCAATCACGGTTAAAAATTGACCTGTTGGAATCTCCAAGCTTAAACCACGTAAAACATGGTTTTCAATGGGTGTGCCTGCATTAAAGGTAATGCGTAAATTGTCTGCTTTTAGCATGATTGCACCCCTTTGCCTTTGCGGCTTAAATAACGGCTTTTGAATTTCGGTAAAATCAAAGCCACCACCACCAATAATGCAGTGATTAAATTCAAATCTTGTGGACCAAAACCAATGCTTTGCAAAGTATCATTGCTAAGCGCCATTGCAATAAAGAAGCGGTATAAAGTCGCACCGATAATCACCGCCAAGGTAATCCAAACAATGCGTTTGGCAGATAAAATGGTTTCGCCCAAAATAACCGCAGCCAAGCCAATCACAATGGTGCCTACACCAATGGAAATATCTGCACCACCTTGGGTTTGCACAAATAGAGCACCGCCTAATGCGATTAAACCATTGGAAATGGCCATGCCCAAAACAATCATTTTGGAGGTGCGAATGCCTTGGGCACGCGCCATACGCGCATTCGCACCGGTAGCACGAACAGCCAAGCCCGTTTGGGTGTTGAAAAAAGCATCCAATAAAAATTTGGCAGCAAAAGCAATCACGCAGATTAAGGCAGCCTGAACCAACAATTGGTTGCTGCCATCGGTGTGTACCCAAGTATCAAAAACAGTCGGCTCTGATAACAGCGGAATATTTGGCGCACCCATAATTCTCAGGTTAATTGAATAAAGTGCCACCATCACCAAAATACTGGCCAATAGTTTTTCAATTTTCAAACCCACATGCAACCAAGAGGTGGTTATGCCTGCAAGCATACCGGCTGCCATGCCCAAAAAAGTAGCTGCCCAAGGGTTAATGCCATTGATTAAACAAACAGCGCAAACAGCACCACCCAAAGGAAAGCTGCCATCGGCTGTTAAATCAGGGAAATCCAAAATACGAAATGAAATCAGGACGCCCAATGCGACAAGGGCATAAATCATGCCGCTTTCCCATGCGCCCAATAATGCTTCTAACGACATATCAAACCTAACTTTAAAAATCAAATACAGCCAACCAAAAAAGAAAGGTTGGCTGATGGATCAATCAAAAAACGCCTACTCAATGATGGTGGTGGCTTCTTTTTCCAATTCAGGGCTAATCGTCACACCCATTAAGGCTGCCGATTTTTTATTGAGGATTAAATCCAACTTGTCCATTTTTTGAGGTGCCAAATCACCAGCAGGAGTGCCATTGATGATTTCAATTACCATTTGGCCGACTTGATGGCCCATTTGGTTGTAGTTTGCACCTAAGACGGCCACCGCACCACGTTTGGCTGAGTCAGGGTCGGATGCAATCAATGGGGTTTTGCTTTCAACGCCGACTTTGTACAAAGACTCGTAAGCGGAAATCACGTTGTTATCGGTCGAACTGTAAATGGCATCTACTTTGCCTGTGATGCTGCGAGCTGCCGCAGCAATGTCTGAAGTTCTGGGAGCTGGAACGCTGATTAATTGAATGCCGTATTGTGGCAAAATGCCTTCTAATTCTTGGATAATGACGGTCGAATTGATTTCACCTGGGCTGTACACAAAACCCAAATTTTTTAAATTAGGAACCAGTTTTTTCATGAGTTGCACTTGAGGCTCCAGTGGCAACATGTCAGAAACGCCAGTTACATTGGTTTTTGATGGCTCCCAGCTTGGGACCAACTTAGCAGCAACCGGATCGGTTACGGCAGCAAAAACAATGGGAATGCTTTTGGTCGAAGCCACAATCGGCTGCGCACTGGGTGTGCCAATGGCTACAATCACATCTGGCTTGTCACCAACAAATTTTTTCGCAATTTGGCCGGCTGTAGCGGTATTGCCTTGTGCACTTTGGAAGGTTATTTGAATGTTTTTGCCATTTTCATAACCATTGCTTTTCAACTCTTCTTCTAAACCTTGGCGTACAGAATCCAGAGCAGGGTGTTCAACAATGGCAGTAATGGCAATTTTCTTGGTGCTGTTTTCGGCTGCGGATGCATCGTTGTTGGATGCTGTTTCTGAACTGTTGGTATTGCCACCTGAACATGCTGCTAACAGTGATGTTGTTAGGCTGATAAGGAGCGCTTTTTTAGTTAACTTCATATTCTCACTCTTTTCACCATGGGTAATGGTTTTGTAGATGTTAAATGGGCTTGTAAAGTGTGATGATAGAAGATGGCTTTGAAAAAATCATCTTTTGTTTGGCTTTTTTATTAGCATAAATGAATAATCTTTGGTTTATTATTTTAATTATTAAATTAAAAAATATTAATAATGCCAATTAATTTGTTTTTATTGGTTTTAATACCAATCGAATTATTTATTTTTAATATAAAAAAGTTATTCACGATGACTTGATAAAACACCCATAAAATTGAAAATTATTGGGCATATGCATTTATATTGGTATTTAATGCCAAAAATGGCGGCACTGGTAGGCGAAAGATTGGATTTGGCTTTGGTGTTGTTTACCGGCTTTGCCAATGAAAAACAGCCAAGTGAACTTGGCTGTTGGCATTTGTTAGGAAGATATTTTATTCAATCACAATGCTGGCTTCTTTTTCTAATTCAGCAGGAATGGTGACGCCCATGAGTTTGGCTGATTTTTTGTTGATGGCCAATTCCAATTTGGCCATTTTTTCTGGGGCAATATCACCAGCAGGTGTGCCATTTAATATTTTAATGACCATTTGCCCTGTTTGGTGGCCCATCTGCTCAAAGTTAACACCCAAAGCAGCTACCGCACCACGACGAACAGAATCAGGGTCGGACGCAATCAATGGAATCTTGTTTTCTACTGCTACTTTGTATAAGGATTCATAGGCAGAGACCACATTATTATCAGTAGAGGTATAAATGGCATCGACCTTACCTTTGAGGCTGCGAGCTGCCTCAGTAATATCGCTGGTTCTGGTGGCAGGTGCTGCCACCAAATTCAAATGCAATGGCAATAAGGCTTGTTCTAAAGAGCTTTTAATCGCGGTAGAGTTGATTTCACCTGGGCTGTACACAAAGCCCAAGTTTTTAAGATTGGGCACCAGTTGTTGCACTAACTTAACTTGTGAATCAATGGGCAACATATTGGATACACCCGTGATATTGGTTTTCGATGGTGACCAGCTGCTCACAAGCTTCGCGGCAATCGGGTCGGCAATGCCAGAAAAGACAATGGGGATTTTCTTGGTTGCTGCTGCAATGGGCTGTGCACTAGGGGTACTGATGGCAACAATGACATCCGGTTTGTCACCCACAAATTTTTTGGCAATTTGCCCTGCGGTTGCAGTGTTGCCTTGGGCACTTTGGTAAATAATCTGGATATTTTTTCCATCTTCATAACCATTGGCTTTTAATTCATCGACAATGCCTTTGTGAATCGCATCCAAAGCAGGGTGCTCGACAATGGCAGTGATGGCCACTTTTTGAATTGCACCATGGTTGTTTGAAGTTAAAGAAGGTGCACCACTTGTCGATTCTGATTCAGTGGTATTGCCTCCTGAACAAGCGACTAGTAATGATGTTGCTAAGGTCAGAAACAAGGTTTTTTTGTGTAAACGCATAATCATTTTTCCACCATCAAAATGGCATATAAGCTTAAAATTGAATTCGATTTATTTTGATAATAGAAGAAGAATTTTAAAAATGCATCTTTTGTTTGGCAGTTTAATGATTTAAATTGCGGATGACTTGGTTTTAAATTTCAATTATTTTGTTTTTTTGTTTTATTTGTGCCTTGCTTGGCTGTGGCTGTGATTGAAATGGTGTTATGGTGCTGTGTTTTTAATACAAAATTTTTATTCACATTGGACTCATCAAACAGCGTGTTCCATAAGAAAAAACCCGCTTTTAAAAGCGGGTTTTCTTGACTGGCTCAATATTTATTTGGCCAAGATGATGCGTAGCATACGGCGTAGCGGCTCAGCAGCACCCCATAACAATTGATCACCTACGGTAAAGGCTGTGATGTATTCACCACCCATACCCATTTTGCGAATACGGCCAACGGGCACAGACAAAGTACCAGTGACTTTTGCTGGTGTTAATTCGTTAACAGATGCTTCTTTTTCGTTTGGAATGACTTTAACCCAATCGTTGGCACTGGCTAAGATTTTTTCAATCTCAGCGACAGGCAAGTCTTTTTTCAATTTCAATGTAATCGCTTGGCTATGGCAGCGCATGGCACCAATGCGAACACACAAACCATCGACAACAACAGCTGACTCTTCCGTACCCAAAATCTTATTGGTTTCGACGCCACCTTTCCACTCTTCTTTGGATTGACCATTGCCTAAGTCAGCATCAATCCAAGGGATTAAGCTACCAGCCAAAGGCACGCCAAAATTTGCATCAGGAAAAGCATCGCTGCGTAAGAAGTCAGATACTTTGCGATCGATGTCCAAAATCGCACTAGAAGGATCGGCTAATTCGCTGGCCACTTGTGCTTCGATTGCACCCATGCCGCTGATTAACTCACGCATGTTTTTCGCACCAGCACCAGAAGCTGCTTGATAAGTCATGCTGCTTGCCCATTCCACCAAATCATTTTGGAATAAACCACCCAAAGCCATGAGCATCAATGAAACGGTACAGTTACCACCCACATAATTTTTCACGCCATTTCTTAAACCTTCGGTAATAACGTGGTTATTCACAGGGTCTAATACAATAATGGCATCATCACTCATGCGAAGTGTAGAAGCTGCATCAATCCAGTAGCCATCCCAACCGGTGTCACGCAAAGGTTGAAATACTGTTTTGGTATAATCACCACCTTGGCAAGTGACAATAATGTCCATTTTTGCCAATTGAGCAATATCATTTGCATCCAATAGGGTTTTGGTGCTTTGACCATAATCTGGTGCAGCCTTACCAACGCTAGAGGTTGTAAAAAAATAAGCATCAGGAATGCTATTGAAGTCTTGCTCTTCTTGCATGCGTTGCATCAAAACCGAGCCCACCATACCGCGCCAACCAACAAAACCAACTTTCACTGAAATCACTCCTAAAATATTTTGAGACTTGCATAAAAATCATTTATTTCATTAATAATAGATTGACCATTGAAAACTGGCAACAGTATTTTGGAGAATGGTTTTGTTTTTTAGAATATTAGGGCGGCTTCTTGAGGGGCTTATGTAGACGTAATGAATAAGTGGCATCGTGTAATCGATTCAGAATTTGATAGATGCCTAATTTAATAATGGGGTGGGTCACTGACGCCAAAAATGGCGTTATCAGAACAATCATCTTGCCAAAAAATCGCTTAAGCCTTGCTGGTGTTGGAAAGTCTATTGTGTTTGTTGGGTTTTAAGGTTGCTGGTTTTAAATGCCAAAAATACAGAGTAAACAATGAAACTGCTGTTTTTAAAAAACTGTTGTGTTTTTTTTATTTGATTAATAAATAATAGAAAATGCGTTGATTATTGGTTTGGGTGTGTCACATAAAACATGAAAGTGAAGAAGTCGATAAGGTGTGCAATGCAAATGTTGCATACAGAATACCCCCAGAAAAAAGAATGAAGGCCTTACCGACTGGCTGTTTTAAGATCAGAATATTTTATTGAAGCAGTAATCAATCCATTAACTGAAAGAAAAACAGTGCAAAAGCGGCTTAAAAAGAAATACATTGTTATAATCTTAATTGGATTCAATCATGAATATTGTATTTTTTCTGATTTTTTTTAAGGGGTAGGGATGGACGATTTTCGTCAAGTATATGAGTCGCCAGAATCTCAGTGGGTATCAAATAACGCTGAGCTGGTTGTGCAATTAGCATCGCCTTGGCGACGCATTGGGGCCGTTTTACTGAATTACATTATTTATATGTTGATTTTTGTTCCTGTGTTTGTGGCAATGGGACCCTATATTTTCCAGATATTGAATGGTGCTGATCAAAGCACGGTTGCTGCTAGCATGCATGAAGCAGGTCCTGATAGTTTGGTTATGGCTTTCATGGTCACCGGTGTTGGTTTTCTTGTTTTTATTGTTTTGCAATTGGTTTGGATGATTAAACGAGGCCAAAGCATCGGCAAAAGAATCATGGGAATTAAAGTGGTGACCATGGATGGTACTAATCCTGGATTTGTCGGTTATGTGGTTTTGCGTGAAGCTGTTTTTTGGTTTATTTTGACGATTATTTCCATGATTCCATTTATCGGTATCGTGGCATATTACGGTATTCAAGTGGCTTTATTGGTGATGATTTTTATGGAAAAAAACAACCGCCAAACCTTACAAGACTTGTTGGCAAAGACTTTGGTAGTCAAAGCATAATCACAGCATGTTTCATGTTCTTAAAACGGTGCACTTGTGCCGTTTTTTTTGTGCCTATTTTTTAAGGTTTGGGTTTGTTTCCCATATTTTTTATTGAAAAATTAATGCTATAATTATTATTCTTTTGTCATTTATATTGGGGCTGTTGGTTTGAAATGGTGAGAATCATCAGCCTTGTGTTGAAACTGTTTTGAAGCAAAGAATCTCAGGCATTAAGATAAAATTGATCTTGATGATGAATGTTGCAGATGCGGGCATATGCATACTGTTTTAGCACCGAAGAAAGTTACCCAAATCATGGCAATGAAAAGACCTGTATTTGATCCTTGATAAGACTCACTAAATGATTTTTTTGGGGGATGGTATGTTGAATATGCACAGAATCAGGAAAAGAAGTCACACGGCTTTATCAGCTGTATCGATTTCCCATGTGGATTTATCTGGTGGATTTGGCCGTTTATTCTTGGTTTGGTGCCAAAGGTGGCAGTGCACGAAGCCCAATGCCACCGATGACCCCCATTCAAAATGGTCTTTTTTTAATCAGCGGTGCATTGAGTATTGTGTGCGTGATATGGGTTTTCTTAATCTATTTTAAAGAAAAATACCAAGATCATTAAGCATGTTATTGGGCTGCCGAATTTAAATGGATTGTCGATGCAAATTCGGGTGCATGTGCCATGCTGTCATGCACAGGGCAAGTTTGATTGATGAAATCAACAAATGCAGCAATGTCTTCTGTGCTGTTATCTGCATCAATGTAAAAATGGCTGGTGATTTTGGAAAAGCCAATTTTGGCGGCTGGGTTTTGGCCCATAAAACCATCTGGGTCTAACTCACCGGTTAATTCAATGCGAATATTTTTCAGATGAATGCCTTGCATGCGTGCAAATGATTTGGCAACAATCACTTTACAAGCACCAAGTGCACACAATAAAGCCTCTACAGGGTTCATGCCCGTATCATCACCACCGAGCATGGGTGGTTCATCTAAAATAAATTCAAAATCACGTGAAGAACAAGTGACTTGCAGTTTGTCATTGGACTGTGCTGTTGCGCTAAATGTTGTGATGGCCATTTTGTTTCCTATGTATAACAATAATTAAACACTGTTTTTGGTTTTATTGGGGCAATAAAGAAGCAATGTCTTGGCTATCGGACACCAAAACAGCACCTGCTTGTTGCATTTGTTCTTTAGCAGATTGAATGCTGTCAGGCGCAATGCCTCGACAAGCTGCCAAATTGACAATCACCTGCCAATCATCGGCTTTTAAGAGCTGTAAAACGGTTGTTTTGACGCAAAAATCTGTGGCCAAACCACCCACAATAATCTGCGTTGCACCTTTTGCTTGCAACCATTCGATGAGGCCAGTGCTGATTTTGTCATTCAAGTCATGGTAGCAAGCACCATAAGGGTGCAAGTCGTTTTCAACACCTTTGTAGATTAAAAAATCATAATCAATCGGGCGAGGTAAGCCAGGCAATGCTTCAAAACCAAAGCTGCCGACTTCAGCGTGTCTTGGCCAAGATAAATCGGCATTGGGATAAGGCAAGGGGCTTAAGGCTGGTGTTGTTTCGCTAGCAACCCACAGCGAATTGGGGTTGTGCGCATCTTTGGTGAGCACGCGAAAATCAGCCAGCAATGCTTGTTGGTTTAGCTCATCTACAATCTTATCGCCATCCACCACAGGCAGTTCATGTGGACAAAGTGGGGTAAAAGTACACTGTGCATCAACATCAATCGCAATGACAGACATGGTTTTGGGTTCCTTTGTTTTGTGGTTTGTGTTTAGGCTGCCTGATACTGTAGGGCAGTCTTTTGGTTTTATACTGGAAATTTTAACATGTTGCACTGCAATAGTGCATGCCATGAGTGTAGAATGAATTAATGGGTTTTCATATGGGCACGCATGGGCAAAAACCCACGACAGATGAGCAGCGAATGCTTTGCGTGCTGAGGAACAAATTAAGTTGATTTAAGGAGAAATCATGGCAGTGAATTTAACCGCACCACAAGCCAATGCTTTGTTTGCAATTGATGGTGTCCAGTTGTATGTGGGCCAAGCAGGCATCAAAAAAGCAGATCACAATGATGTGACTTTAATGGTTTTAAGCCCCAGTAGTCATGTGGCCAGTGTGTTTACACGCAATCGCTTTTGCGCAGCACCTGTGATTGTTGCCAAACAGCACTTAGAAGCCAATAAAGGCGTTCGTGCTTTGGTGGTGAATACGGGCAATGCGAATGCTGGCACCGGGCTTGACGGACGTCAACGAGCCTTGGCTGTGTGCGAGAGTGTGGCAGCACAGATTGGCTGTACAGCAGAGCAAGTCTTGCCATTTTCAACAGGTGTCATTCTAGAGCCATTGCCATCTGAAAAAATCCAGACTGCCTTAGCACATTTGCAACCTGTGCATTGGGATGTGGCAGCTGCCGCCATCATGACAACAGATACCCTTGCCAAGGCCAGTAGCCGTACGGTGATGGTGGATGGGCAGGCCATTCACATTACAGGCATGGCCAAAGGCTCAGGCATGATTCACCCCAACATGGCAACCATGTTGGGTTTTGTCGCAACCGACGCTAAGATTACCCAAACGGTTTTGGCACAGTTGGTCAAAGAAGTTGCAGACGATACGTTTAACAGCATTACTGTGGATGGTGATACCAGTACCAATGACAGTTTTGTGTTAATTGCCACCAATAAAGTTGATATGGCTGTGGTGGATAGCACCGATAGCAAAGCCTACCAAATGATGAAGGCAGCCTTGATTGATTTGTCTTTGGAATTGGCTCAGGCGATTGTGCGCGATGGCGAGGGTGCAACCAAGTTCATTACGGTGAGCGTCCGTGGGGCAAAAGACAAAGCAGAAGCCAAGCAAGTGGGTTACGCCATTGCTCGCTCACCATTGGTTAAGACGGCATTTTTTGCCAGTGATCCAAATTTGGGGCGTTTGCTGTGTGCCATTGGTTATGCTGGTGTGGCTGATTTGGATGTTGATGTTGTGCAGATGTATTTGGGTGATGTGTTGGTGGCAGACAAAGGTGGTCGTGCATTGTCGTATTTAGAAGCCGATGGCCAGCGCATTATGGCACAGCCAGAAATTACCGTGACAGTGTTATTGAATCGTGGTGAAGCCGAGGCCAATATTTATACATGTGATTTTTCATACGACTATGTGAAAATCAATGCTGAGTACCGCAGTTAAGTGGTTTTGTTGTTGGTACATGTTAAAAAAAGCCGCAGTTTCGCGGCTTTTTTGTGTTTTGTATTGGGTGCTTTATGCCAGATATTGGGATTTTAGGCTGCGTTTTTTCCAGATCATGGTCAAAATGAAACCTGTGAGTGCTCCACCTAAATGGGCAAAATGGGCAATGCCATCGGAGCCGCCAAAAATATTAAAGCCGCCCGTCATGCCACCCACTAAATCCAAGCTCAATAGGGCAGGCACCATGAATTTGGCTTTGATGGGTTTGGGGATGAACATAAACATTAACTCGGCATCGGGAAACATCACCGCGTAAGCCAATAGTAAACCATAAATAGCGCCCGAAGCACCAACTACTGGCACCATGAAGCTGGACATCATATTGTCAAAAGTGCTCTTGCTTAGCAATTCTGTCCACTGAGTATAATACTGCCCACGGCTTAAAATCGAGACAATGTCACTGCTACTAAAGCCAAAAGCACCCAATTCATTCACACCCACATTGAAAAAATAATAATTCATGAGTGTGTGCACAAAGGCTGCGCCCAAGCCACAGGCAAAAAAGAAAATCAAAAAACGAGTATTGCCCCAGATGTAAACCAAGGTAGCACCAAATGTTACCAAGGCGAACATATTGATGAAAATATGGATGAAGCCACCGTGCATAAACATGTGGCTCAAGATTTGCCACGGCCTGAATTCTGGATTTTCAAAAAAGAACAAAGCCATTTCAGGCATCAATTCATTGTCCATTTGACTGAATAAAAACATCACCGCATTGATTAGCACCAACGCAATTAATACCGTTGGCGTGTTTTGAATAAAATTTTTCATGGTGTTGGTGGCACATTGCATAAAATAAGAGTGTTGCCATCATAGCATTTTCAAAAAAAACAAGTGTTAAATCCACTGCAATGGTGAGTGGGTGTTGTTCTGTTGGCTTGGTGGTAAACTGGTGTTTTGATGATGGTGGACAAAAAGACAATGACCAAAACACCTGATGCTTTAACACGGTTAGCAAAAGCATTAAAGATTTTACCCAATGTGGGGCCCAAAACTGCACAGCGCATGGCATACCATTTGCTACAACACAATAAAGACGAAGCCATCGAATTGGTTGATGCACTACAGGCTGCCTTAAGGCAAGTACAGCATTGTCGATTGTGCAATACATTTTGCGAAGAAGACATTTGCAGTGTTTGTGCTGATACCATGCGCCAACACCAATCTTTGATGATTGTGCACATGCCCATTGATATTGCCAGCATGGAAGCTGCCCATTGCCATGACGGTTTGTATTTCGTGTTGATGGGGCAAGTGAACCCAGTTCAGAACATGGATTTAAGCCAGATTGCTTTGAATAAACTGGTGACGCGTTTGCAAAACAGTGCAGTAGAAGAAATTATTATTGCCACCAGTTTTACTGCAGAAGGGGATGCAACCGCTTATGTCTTGTCGTCGCTTTTGAAAGATTTGCCCTATAAAGTCTCACGCCTAGCGCGTGGCATGCCTTTAGGAGGGGAATTAGAGTATGTGGATGCCGGAACTTTGGCTCAAGCTGTGTATGAGCGAAGAATATTGTCAACGCAAGAAAACCCAGATTCTTAAATCACAGTTTTAAATGGTTTTTGTTTGCGTTAAAATAATCGCTTCATGTTAGCGCTTCGCACTGACAGCTACACAATAGTTTGGATGTACAGAATATGGATGAGAGTCAATTTGCACAGTGGTCCATGAAAATCCTCATCGGTGGTTTGGTGATTTTCTTGGGTTTTATTGTTTGGGATTTGGGTAAACAATCAAAAGCCGGTAAATTTGGCATGTTTATTTTGTTTTTGGTCTTGGGTTTTGGCGTGATGGGCTTTTTGTTTAAAGAGTTTTTGGTGGGTTATTTGATATTACCAAGTAAACCTTAAAAAGTGTTACATCTATAATTCAAATGAATTGAACGACTTGCTAAATTAATACAAAAAAGTGACAACTATTGCTTGACGCTTTTTAGATAAATCACTATAGTATCGCTTCCTAACGGAGAACTGGCCGAGTGGTCGAAGGCACACCCCTGCTAAGGGTGCATACGGGCAAAACCTGTATCGAGGGTTCGAATCCCTCGTTCTCCGCCAATAGGAAAATGGCATGCACCCGTAGCTCAGTTGGATAGAGTATCTGGCTACGAACCAGAGGGTCGGGCGTTCGAATCGCT
>JASLBZ010000119.1 GCA_030146285.1 Neisseriaceae bacterium
AGGCAAACTATAGCTGTATTTTAGGATTGCAAATCCAGCATTATCCATCTTTTGTCTTTTTTAATAAGAAGACATCTTCTTGAAAATCAAGACAACAATTGCAAATCAAAATACAAATAACATGAAACACAGCATTTTAATGCCATATGATTATTTATTTGGAATTTATGGTAAAATATTATTAAGTTTCAATAAATATTGAAAATACAATATTGCTTCATATTAATTTTCATAAAGAGAGCATTACAAAAGAAAGTATGACAAATGAAAAAAGAAACCCTGCAAAAAAAAATTACTCCTGCCTTATTAATGTATGTTTTGTCCAATACATTTGTTATACCCAATGCGAACGCATATGTCCTCACATTGCCTGAGTATATCGCATCAGTAGATGTTCCACTTGAGATTTCAGGTACCGCTACTGGTGGTATCTCTGGCGTGACTCAATTTTGGGTACCAATGAATACGCCTGATCGTGGAATTTATTCTTTATCAAACATTAACATCCTTGGTGATAACACTACAGAGGGACCTTTGATTACCGTGTTACCGGGCTCTACATTGCACATGAACACAGATTTGATTTTTAAGAATGCAGGAGAGATAGCTTCACCAGATAACAACAGAATAACCATAACGGCAAGCGAAAAAGATACTGCAGCGATTTCTGTCGGTGTGGTTAATCCTGATCATGATCCAGATCACACTGACGACCCCATCACGACAAACCAAACAGTATTTAATGGGCAGTATTTGGATATTATTAACACCGGGGAAAAAAACATTGGCATTGAAGGCAGCAATCAAGACCCTCTTGGTAATGGTGTTCTAACCACCATGAATTTAAGTGACAGTACCATCACTGCCCCAAAAGGAATTGTTTGGCAAGTTGGCGATGAGACAAAAGAAACGGTCGCCAGTGCAATCAATCTTAAAAATATAAGCATGAAAACAGCGAGTAATGGGCTCTCTGTCGCCGCAGTGGGCTCTGGTGGTAGTACGCAAAAAATGACTGTGATAAGCGATGGTTTAACAATCCAAAACGAAACCCTTGAAGCTATTGCTTTATCAGGAAGCTCAGTTCATGCCACGATGAAAGATACAACAATCACATCCCAAGAATCTGGTATCAAAATTTTGGACGGCGCATTTGTGAACATGACCGGTGAAACCAAAATTATCGCTAAGAATAAGCACTCAACAGGCCAACGGGGGATTATTGCCAAAGGCCAAAGTCAAATCAATATCGATCTACTCAATCTTGAATTTGAATCCAACTTCAATGGTCAAGATTCAGGCGCAGTGGTCGCAACCGAAAACAGCCACATTACCATTGGGCAAGACAACCCTCTTGCCTCCAAAGACAGAAGCAGTATTAATGCGATAGTCAGCGATAGTGGGAACGGAAGTGGCAGGGTTTATGCCATCAATGCAAACAATGCTAAGATCACCTTAAATCATACTGATGTTACTAACAACAATTCCAATTATCAATTCCCATGGGATGACAAATACAGCACTAACACAAGAGGTTTAATCGCAAAAAAAAGCCAGATTATTTTGAATGACAGTACGATCAAAATACCTGGAGATGATCTCTTCCCTGAATCAACCACAGGCGCAGAACTGGATTTAAAATCAGCATTAACACTTAACAATGCTTCAGAAATTGTTGCTGGTAAATACGGCGTCAGCATTGCAGACTCTATATTGAATATTAATAGTAACTCAACAATTCAAGCAATGGAGGCTGCTGTCTCTGTAATCGGTGAAAACAACACCCCAAAAAATGATCTATTGGCCACAGTCAATATGAATGCCGGGAATGTAATCTCTCAAGGTGGGCTTGGCTTTGGGACTGGATTCAGGGTTGGTGATTTGAACTACAATCAAGACCGAGCCTATCTGGATGTCAATATGCAAAACAGCTCCACCACCAAAGCAGATTATGTATACAAAGTGAATGTTGGTGAGCTAAACCTAAATGTCAATAACTCCGAAATAACAGGTGCTGCCTTTGTAGAAGCATCGAAAAACACCAACAACGTGGACAACATTGCTCGTGTTTTTTTAACGAATCAATCAAAATGGAATTTTAGCCAAGACCCGAATACAGCCGCAACTCTTGGCAGTACTGATGTTCATGCTACCCATTTAGACTTAGACAACAGTGAAGTCTTATTATCCAGACCCAATAGCAAGGCTGATTTTCAAAATTTGGTTGTGAACACGCTAAATAGCCAGGATGGTGCTATTCAGCTGTGGACATCCTTACAAGACGATAATGCAGCCAGTGACAAAGTGGTGATTCGAGAAAATACCACAGGAACAACTGCATTGCGAATTATGCGATTCGACAGTAATGATCCAAGTACAGATGGTCAAAAAACCCAGGGGAATGGTATTAAAGTCGTTGAGGCAATTAATGGAGCCCAAACATCTGCCAATTCTTTTATATTAGATAAAAAATCAACAGGTTACAGGAACGGCTCAAAGCCATCACTGGTTGCAGGTATTTATGATTATTACTTACAAACAGGATTTGTTGATGAGCCAAACAGCTGGTACTTGTCATCAGTCAAAGCCACGAATCCTGAAAAACCAAACCCAGGCGACCCTGACCCTATTACACCACCAGTTACACCACCAATTGCTCCCATTACTCAACCAGAATACCGTCCAGAGGTCGATGCTTACTTATCCAATCGCCACCAAGCAGTAGCCATTCAGCAACACCGTTGGCAAGAGCGTGCTGATGCGGTGACATCAGCGGATAAAACTGTTTGGCTGCGTCTAAAAAATAGCCACAGCAGTTTTAATAACCAATTTAGCCACAAACGAAAACTGGACTCAAACATCCTTCATTTTGGTACCGATATTTTTAATCAATTGACAGACAATGGCAGTCAAACCCAATTGGGTATCATGGCATTGATTGGTGAAAACAAAACCAAAACCCAAAATAGCCACCTACAGGCAACTGGGCGTTTTAACGGTTACAATTTAGGATTGTATGGCACTTGGCAACAGCAAGCAAAAACGCAAACAGGTCTTTATCTTGATGGTTGGCTCATGCAAGGTTGGTTTAAAAACAGTGTAGAAGGTGCCGGTCTGCATAAAGAAAAATATGACTCAAGAAGCCTTTCTGTGTCATTGGAGGCAGGTTATGGATTTTTGCTCTCACAAAGCCAAAACAAACGGTTTTACTTACAACCCCAAGCACAAGTTATTTGGTCGAAATACCATGCTGACAATGTTTTGGAAAAAACAGGAACCAACATCAGTCATCAAAATGACGATGTCAGCAGCTATCGTCTGGGTTTTCAATTCAAAGCAGATATTGAACGCAACAATGGTTATTTGATATCACCATTTGCAGAGGTGAATTACTGGAGGATGCCGACATTTTCTGCGATGCGTTTTGACCATGACCTCGCTCACGATAAAGTACCCAATAATATTGTAGAAAACACCTTGGGCATCAAAGCCCAAATTGCCAAACAAACGCATATTATGGGTCGTTTATCCTACGCAGTAGGAAACCAACATTATCGCAGTACTCATTTTCAAATGGGCTTAAAGCACCAATGGTAATAAAGCATATTCGCCATTTTATAGTATGAACACCAGTACGCATACATACAACGAGCACAGCCAATTGGTTATGCTCGTTTTTTATTGATTAGCAATCAATACAATGATGAGGAATTGACGCTAACCACAATGGATCATGGTAAAGCATCGGCAACATTCACACTCACATTGTTTTGAACAAAATGAAATCACAAAGTCAATTTTTACCTTTATAATGCATCAGAATAAATAACGAACTGATGTCTTAATCAGTATTGCAATATTAGGCTGATTTTACTTACAGCTTGCCTTCACTTAATAAGTCTTTTTCTTTTTATGCTAAAAACCATTGCTTTATTTTTCCTCACGGCTTTTTTTGAGATTCTAGGTTGTTACCTGCCTTATGTTTGGTTAAAAAACAAAGGCCAATTTGCTTATTTAATCGCTGGCATTGTTGCTTTAGGCTTCTTTGTTTGGCTCTTAAGCCTGCATCCTGTTGCCAGTGGCAAAGTCTATGCGACTTACGGCGGTATTTATATTGTAAGCGCGTTATTGTGGCTTCGCTTGGTTGATAAAATAGCTTTAAGCACCACTGATTATATCGGTGCTGCCGTTGTGCTCGTTGGCGTCGGAATTATCCGAAGCGGCTGGAGCCATGCTTAAACCAAAATAAAATATTGGGCAGTTCATTTTCAAGCCATCCATTTTATGTTATCTTTTAAACACTATTGGTCTTTCCAATCTTAAATCTTAGCGAATATTTTCCATTTGAGGAGGCGGCATGGTGACAGCACATTTTTTTGCAAATTCAATGCAAGACACTGATGTGCTTCGTGCCCAGACTCCGCCTTATG
>JASLBZ010000061.1 GCA_030146285.1 Neisseriaceae bacterium
GTTGAAGATTGTGTGAATGCAGTTGGGGTTGATGTGAACATGGCATCTGTTGCCTTGTTGGCCCGAATTTCAGGTTTAAACCAAACGTTGGCCAACAATATTGTGGAATACCGTGACCAAAATGGTGCATTTTTGTCTCGGAAAAGTTTGTTAAAGGTTCCTCGATTGGGGGCAAAAACATTTGAGCAAGCGGCAGGGTTTTTGCGCATTCAAGGTGGAAAAGAGCCTTTAGATGCTTCTGCGGTTCACCCCGAGGCTTATCCTGTGGTGGCCAAAATGTTGGCAAAAACGGGATTAAAAGCCACAGAGTTAATTGCCAATAGCCAAGTGTTAAGCAGCCTGAAACCCACGGAGTTTATCGATGAGCAATTTGGTTTGCCAACGGTTATGGACATTGTGGCCGAGTTAGAGAAACCGGGACGTGACCCGCGTGGTGAATTCCAAACAGCCAGTTTTGCTGAAGGCATTGATGATATTAAGGACTTAACTGCTGGCATGATTTTAGAAGGCATTGTGAGCAATGTGGCGCAGTTTGGTGCTTTTGTGGACATTGGTGTACATCAAGATGGTTTGGTACACATTTCTGCTTTGGCAAACCATTATATTGCAGACCCGCGTGAAGTGGTGAAAGCTGGCGATGTGGTTAAAGTTAAAATCATGGAAGTGGATGCTGCACGTAAACGCATTGCCTTGAGTATGCGTTTGGATGATGAAGTGGGCGGTAGTAATGAATCAAAAGCCGTGACGAAATCAACTGGAAATGCGCAACAAAAAAGCAAAACAGCAGCCCGACATTCAGATAAGCCTGTGGTCAATTCGGCCATGGCAGATGCTTTTGCCAAGCTCAAGCGCTAAACCAATTGAGGCAACCTGAAACAAAAAAACCTTCAGCATTGACTGAAGGTTTTTTTGTTTTGCGAGTCATTATCCTATTGAGTCTACGATGTAATCATGGCATTCAATGTCATTGAGTTTACGCAGTAAATCATCAATCTTATCAGGGTCATCATTGCGAATGATTTTTTGTGCTGTGGTTTCCACATCCAAAACACTGGAATTCAAAATGACATTTTTGACTTTTAAAATATGCGAAGGGTGCATAGAGAATCGGCGCAAACCCATGCTCAAAAGTAAACGGGTTAACTTCGCATCACCCGCCATCTCACCACAAATTGAAACGTCTTTGCCCATGCGTGTTGCGGTGCGAATAATGTGGTTTACCAGTTTGAGCACTGCAGGGTGGGCAGGCTGATACAAGTAACTCACGCTGTCATCGCTGCGATCAACTGCCAATGTATATTGAATCAAGTCATTGGTGCCAATGGAGATAAAGTCCAAATGTTTGAGCAATGCATTGACGGTCAAGGCTGCCGATGGAATTTCAATCATGGCACCGATGTGTAAGTTTTCATTGAATGGCACATTGTTTTTGCGCAATTGTTCTTTGGCAGTTTCCAAGTGAGTTAAGGCTTGTTTTAACTCGGTCACAGAGCTAATCATGGGCCACATCATGTTGATTGCACCGTGCACACTGGCACGCAAAATGGCGCGCATCTGGGTGCGAAACATAACAGGCTCAGCCAAGCACAAACGAATGCCAGTTAAGCCTAAGGCAGGATTCAGTGCGGCATTGTGGTCAAACCAGCGGGGATTTTTATCAACGCCTAAGTCAACCGTACGAACGGTGACATGTTTGCTTTTCATCTTCTTAATGACGTCGGTGTAAACCGCATATTGTTCATCTTCAGAAGGCATAGTGTCACGGTTCATGAACATGAATTCTGAACGGAAAAGACCAATGCCATCGGCAGCCACTTTGTTGACTTGAGCAATGTCTTCAGACGATTCAATATTCGCCAGAATTTGAATATCAATGCCATCTTTGGTGGTGGCAATGGTGTGTTTGAGCTTGGTTAATTGTCGTTTTTGGCTGCGGTACAGTTTGGCTTTTTTGCGGTATTCTGCCAGAACCAATTCATCTGGTTGGACAATTAAGACGCCATCAATCCCGTCAACAATCACCAATTCATCTTCCACCAAGAGCTCTCGGGCACTGTGTAAAGCAATCACAGATGGAATCTCCAAACTGCGACCCAAGATAGCCATGTGGCTGGTGGGCCCCCCCATGTCAGTCACAAAAGCGGCAATGCGATTGTCTTTGAACATCACGGTATCGGCAGGTGAAATGTCATGGGCAATGAGAATCGTGTCCTCAAACAGATTAACTGGGCCAATTTCCAAATCCAAACCACGCAAGCTGCTAAAAATACGCTCAACCACTTGGAGCATATCTTGTTTGCGTTGGCGCAGGTATTCGTCGTCGATGGCATCAAATTGCTCGGACAAACGATCGGCTTGTAATTTCAAGGCCCACTCGGCATTGACCTTATGTTCTGTGATGATGTCGATGGGTTCTCGAGACAAAGAAACGTCTGCTAACAGCATCAAATGCAAAGAGATAAATGCGCCCAATTCGGTTGGGGCATTTTCTGGAATATTGCTGCGCAACTTTTCTAATTGGCGTCGGGTTTCTTTAATGGCTTGCATGTAACGCAAAGTTTCAGCAGAGAGTTCTGCTTCTTCAATGGTGTAATGGGGCACATCATCCATACGTTGTTGTAATAAGTGGGCACGCCCGATCGCGATGCCGCCACCAATTGGAATACCATGCAAGACAAAGCTCATGGTTTACTCGCCTTCGTCGAAGTAGTTGTTGATTAATTCACTTAAAGCATCGAGTGCTTGTTGTTCATCTAGACCGTTGGTTTCGATGGAAATGGTCGCACCTTGTGCAGCAGCTAACATCATCAAACCCATGATGCTTTTGCCATTCACGCGTTTACCATTGCGGCTCACCCATACTTCAGCTTTGAATTTGCTGGCGGTCTGGGTAAATTTACTGGATGCTCGTGCATGCAGACCAAGCTTATTAATAATTTGAATGTCTTGTATCAGCATAATTATAAGTTTTTGTGTGATTCTAAGTTGATTTCAATAATACCATCAATTGCAGCTTGTCTTACGATAGTTGCCAAAACCTTTATATCTGCCTCTTGGCTTGAGTTTTGTATGGCTTTAATCATCATCGGTGCGTTTAAGCCGGTGAGCAAGATAACATCATGGTTTTGTATTAATTTTTTCGCAATATTAAAAGGCGTGGCACCAAAAATATCGGTTAACAGCAAAACGCCAGAGCCTGTATTCAATTCCAAAGCCATGGCCTGTGCTTGTTGCAAAATGACATCAGGATTGTCATGGCTGCATACATTTAACAAACGAACATTGTTGGGTTTTTCACCAAAGAAATGACAGGATAAAGTATTGAATGCTTGTGCAACAGATTCGTGCGTAATAACGAGTAGCCCAATCATGAGACAACGCCTTTTTGTGTGTGTTAAACAAAAGCTGCCTGAATAGGATTCAGGCAGCCTTATTTGATTCATTTTATTGTTATTTTACTGCATAGATGGCAGGCAGATTGCGCCATGCACCGCTCACATCCATGCCATAACCAAACACATAACGGTTTGGTACATCCAGTCCAACATAGTCAGCGTGCAATGGTTTTTCTTGTTCAATCAATTTGTTGGCAAAAACAGCACTGCGACAACTCAAAGCACCCAAAGATAAAACCTCTTCTACGATGGCAGCCATGGTGTGGCCTTCATCTAAGATGTCATCCAAAATCAAAACGTGGCGTCCTTTTACACTGTTTTGTGGGGCACGCAACCAGTTAAAGTCTGCACCACCTTTGAGTTTATCGCCATAGCGAGATACGTGAACGTAATCGAAATCCAAAGGAAAGCGCAGTAAAGGTAAAAGTTTTCCAGTAAACACAACTGCACCGCCCATAACGGGCAAAACAACCGGATATTTATCACCTAAATCTGCAGTAATCTCGCTAGCAACTCGTTGTAATTCAGCTTCGCAGGTGGCTTCATCAAATAATAAATCAGCGTTGTCTAAAATGGCTTGTGTGTCTTGGTAATTATGCATATTCGTCTTTCACAGATACATGAAAAGTTTATTAAGGGAATATTATACCGATAAAGTGAGGCACTGACTAAAATTGCTTGAAAAATCAGCGCTGCATCTGTTCTAAGTTAAGAAAAAAAGGTTTGCTGTGGCAAGAAGCAGCTTAAAAGAAAATAAAAATATTGCTTACAGATTCAAAATAAGCATTTTGACTAATATTGATAATCAATAATCTGGTTCTTTTGGGGTATTTGAGCAACACATCATGCAGACAATATCTTACAGGTATTGCGTTGCTTTTTTGTGTGGTTTTTTATCATTAGGATGCTTGTTTTCAATGAGAAAAATTCAAATCAAGCTGATTTGAAAATGCCAATAAAGTCATATGTCATGATATTTGATATTAATTTAACATGAATTAACTGCGTCACATTGTCGCAATGCCTATTTAAACACCGAGTTTGTGGGTCAGGGGTTTATATAATTTCTCATGCATTATTCAAGTATGTCGCATTGGTAATGTTTTTTCTTGTGCATGGGTTGCATCAGAAATGAAAAAGGAGATGGGTGTGGGTAAACAGCAGTTAAAAACTGCCGGCTTTGCCATGAAGCGTGCAAAGTTATCAACAGAAATCACGGTCATTATTATTTTGAAACTAATCATTTTGTATGGCATATGGTCAGTTTTTTTTGCACCGAATCAAGTTAGCGTGGATGCAAATACCATGTTTGAGCGAGTGCAATCCGAAGACATGACAAAATAGATTAAGGAGCAATCAATGGAAGAGCTGGTTACGCTGTCACGGCTGCAATTTGCCGCCACAGCACTGTATCATTTTCTCTTTGTACCACTGACATTGGGCATGGTTTGGATTCTGGTGATTATGGAATCTGCCTACGTGATGACGGGTAAAGAGATTTACAAAGACATGACCCGATTTTGGGGCAAATTATTTGGTATTAACTTTGCTTTAGGTGTGACTACTGGGATTACCATGGAATTTCAGTTTGGGACGAACTGGTCATATTACTCGCATTATGTGGGTGATTTGTTTGGAGCACCTTTGGCCATTGAAGGTTTAATGGCATTCTTTTTGGAATCCACCTTTATTGGCTTATTTTTCTTTGGGTGGGATCGCTTGTCTAAGCGTCAACATTTGATGGTTACCATCTTACTGGCGGTTGGTTCGAATTTATCCGCACTTTGGATTCTCATTGCCAATGGCTGGATGCAAAATCCAGTCGGTTCAGCCTTTAACTTTGCCACCATGCGCATGGAAATGACCAATTTTTGGGACATTATCTTCAATATGGAAGCGCAAAATAAATTCGTTCATACCGTTTCGGCCGGTTATGTTACTGGTTCGATTTTTGTCTTGGCAATTTCCAGTTGGTATTTGTTGCGTAAGCAAGACGTTGAATTTGCCAAGCGCAGTTTTCGCATCGCGGCCGCTTTTGGTTTGGCATCCATTTTGTCGGTTTTGGTTTTAGGCGATGAGTCTGGTTACTCTATTGGTAAAGCCCAACAAACCAAAATGGCAGCCTTAGAAGCGATGTGGGAAACGGAGCCTGCACCGGCATCTTTGAATTTAATTGCTTGGCCTAATCAGGCTGAAATGAAAAACGATTGGGCGATTAAAATTCCATGGGTGATGGGCATCATTGGCACACGTTCTTTGGATACACCTATTGTGGGCATTAAAGAACTCATTGTTGAAAATGAAGCCAGAATTGAGTCGGGTCGTTATGCGGTATTGGCTTTGGAAAAATTGCGAGCCAATCAAAATGATCAAGAAGCCAAAGCCGAATTTTTAAAATATGAAAAAGACTTGGGCTTTGGTTTGTTGCTGAAGCGTTTTAGTAACGATTTGAATCATGTTTCACCTGAAATGGTGCATCAAGCCGCCGTTGAGAGCATCCCCAAAGTATGGCCAATGTTCTGGTCTTTTCGAGCAATGGTGTTTATGGGTTTTTGGATGTTGTTATTGTTTACTTGGGCCACATGGTCATCGCTTAAGGGTACGTTTGTTAACAATCGCAAATTATTGCGCTGTGCTTTGTACTCATTGCCTGCACCGTGGATTGCTGTTGAGGCAGGTTGGATTGTGGCGGAATATGGTCGCCAACCATGGACGATTTATGGGGTATTGCCAACGCATTTATCAGCATCGTCTTTGAGTGTTGCGTCTTTGTACGGTTCACTATTGGGGTTTTTAGCATTTTATACGGTTCTTTTGATTATCGAGATGTATTTGATGATTCGTTTTTGTCGCCAAGGACCTGGTAGTTTGGGAACGGGCCGCTATCACAATGAAGATACCGCAGTGCATGTAGGAGGGCAGGAATAATGGAATTGTTAGATTATGGCACCCTGAAGTTTATTTGGTGGTTATTGGTAGGCGTGTTGTTGGTAGGTTTTACCGTTATGGATGGCCACGACATGGGCGTGGGAGCATTGCTGCCTTTTGTTGGCAAAACCGATGACGAGCGCCGTGTTTGTATCAATACCGTAGCACCGCATTGGGATGGTAACCAAGTTTGGTTTATCACCGCCGGTGGCGCAATTTTTGCCGCATTTCCTTTTATTTATGCCACGGCCTTTTCAGGCTTTTATTGGGCAATGCTGATTGTGTTGTTTGCCTTGTTCTTGCGTCCTGTGGGCTTTGATTACCGCAGTAAGCTACACAGCCAAACCTGGCGCAACAGTTGGGATTGGGCCTTGTTTGTTGGTAGTTTTGTGCCGCCGGTTATTTTTGGTGTTGCCTTTGGTAATTTGTTGCTGGGCGTTCCTTTTTATTTCGATGACAGTTTGCGCTCTTTTTATACCGGCTCATTTTGGGCGTTGTTAAACCCATTTGCGTTGTTGTGCGGTGTGGTGGCTTCTAGCATGGTGATTGCCCATGGCGGTGTGTATTTAGCACATCGAACCGAGGGCGATGTTCAAAAACGTGCCAAATGCTTTTCAGCAATTGCTCAGGCAGTGGCATTGATGGGCTTTACTTTGGCGGGGGTTTGGGTGGTTTTGGGTATCGAAGGCTACGCAATTGCCTCTGGCGCCAACCCCAATATGCTATCAGACCCCACTTTAAAAGTGGTGGTACATGAAGCAGGCGCTTGGATGCACAATTTTAATGCCATGCCATTGCTTTGGATTGTGCCACTTTTGGCTTATGTTGGTTTTTTGGGTGCGTGGGCTTTGGTGGCAAGTGGCAAAACATTCTGGGCATTTTGGTCTTCTGCAATCGGTATTGCTGGTGTGATTGCAACGGCAGCCGTGGCCATGTTCCCATTCATGATGCCTTCTTCAAGCCATCCAAACATGAGCTTAACCCTCTGGGACAGTGCTTCTAGTGAATTAACCTTAACGGTTATGTTGGTTGTTGCGCTGATTTTTGTGCCGATTATTTTGGTGTACACCCGTTGGGCATACAGCGTGATGCGTGGCAAGGTGACCGCCGATTATATTCGTGAAAATAACCATACATTGTATTAATTAAAGGAGTTGCTATGTGGTATTTTGCTTGGGTCTTGGGTATTGGTTTTGCAGTGTCATTGGCGATTTTAAATGTTTTGTGGGGCGAGTTTGAAGAAGAGCGTCGCCAATCTTTGCAAGATTATCAGAATCGAGAACAGCCATGAGATGGGAGCCTTGTATGGACCAAGAACACAAGACCGTATCCGCTTGGAATTGGCCACTCTTTGTATGGGGTTTGGTGGTGATGGTGGTGATTAATATCTCACCAATGGTATTGATTGACAGCACCACGGGCAAAACCAACCATTGGATGGTGATGTTTTTATTGATGTCCATGAGCGCCTCTTTTGTGCGAGGTGTTGGTTTTGTGCCCAAACATGCATTGCCGCGCGTCTTGCTCGGTGCGCTAGCTGCGGTACTCTACGCAGCGATTGCTGCGGTTTTGTATCTGATTCACATGTAAATCAAAAAGCGACCTATGAAAAATAGGTCGCTTTTTTTATCCCATCAAGTCAATGGCGATTTGGCTTTAAAAATCTTTTTTAGAATCAATCAAAAAAGTCACAGGGCCATCGTTACAAAGCGTGACTTGCATGTGGGTTTGAAATTGGCCCGTTGCCACTTTCAGGCCATTGTTACGCAGTATTTGCGCGACTTCCTCATACAATTGATTGGCAACTTCAGGTGCGCCAGCATGAGAAAAAGAAGCACGTCTGCCTTTTCTGACATCGCCATACAAAGTAAATTGTGAGACCAAAAGGATTTCACCTTTAATCGCATGAATATCCCAATTCATTTTGCCTTCATCGTCTTCAAATAAGCGCAAATACTGAATTTTGTCCGCGATGTATTGGGCATCGGTACTGTTGTCTTCATCTCCCACACCCAAAAGCACCATTAAACCGTGTTCAATCATGCCATGGGTTGTGCGCTCATTTGCCTTCAAGACATCGACTTGGGCGTGAGTGACGCGTTGTACTACAGCTCGCATATTAATTCCTTATGGATTGGCAACAGGTACAAGCTGGGTTAGCTTCAATACCAAAAGATTGCCATGTTCCTTTGATGGCATCATAGGTTAACAGTTGATTCACGGGAATCTCACCAATACCCAATAATAATTTAAGGGTAATGGCAGCCTGAACCGAGCCAATAATGCCCACCAATGGCGCAAACACGCCAAATGTTGCACATGCACCATCGCTGGCTTCATTGCCACTGAATAAACAGTGATAACATGCTGAACCCAAATGCGGTTGGTATACCGAAATCTGCCCATTAAATCGCACCGCCGCCCCTGAAACCAAACTGATTTTGGTTTGGCAGATGGCCAGATTGATGGCTTGGCGAGTGGGGAAGTTGTCGGTGCAATCGACAACCACATCGATTTTGTGCTCAAGAATCAAGGCCACCAAGTCAGCTGAAAGCAGCTTTCTTGGAATGGCGCTGATGCGGATGGTGTCATTGAGATTCGCCAAACGTTTGGCCATGACATCGGCTTTGTTCTGGCCAATATCATGTTGAGTAAACATGATTTGGCGCTGTAAATTGCTCAGCTCAATTTCATCATCATCGGCTAAGAAAAGTTGACCAATGCCAGATGCAGCTAAGTAAGGCAAAACACTGGCGCCTAAGCCTCCACAGCCTACCACCAATACTTTGGCATTCAATAAGGCAGCCTGACCTTCAAAGCCGATTTCATCCAATAAAATATGGCGGCTATAGCGCAATAATTCGTTGTCATTCATGCTATTGGCTTTCTGTTAACGAACAAGATACCAATGATAAGCCAAAAATGATGACGTCTGCCAGTTGCGTATCCAAAAGGCAGAATTTTGGCAACAAGCCCCATTGAGTAAAACCATTTTTTAAAAAGAAACGGCAACTGGGCTCATTGTGGGCAAAAATAATGGCCGTGATATTGTGTATGCCATTGGCTTTGCCCCAGTTGATGGCGTGGTCTAATAAAAACTGGCCTAAGCCAGATTTTCGCTCATCTGGATGGATATAAATGCTGATTTCCGTACTGATGTGATAAGCCGCGCGAGCATAGTAATCACTTAAGCTTAACCAACCACAAACCTCGTCATTTTCATTTACCGCCACCCACAACGGGCGGCTGTTTTCATTGTGAGCATGAAACCATGCTTCTCTGTCGGCAACGCTGACGGGGTGCAAATCAGCTGTAACTTGCCGAGAGGCGACGGTGCTGTTATAGATTGCGACAATGGCCGCCAAATCTGCAAGGGTAGCAATGCGAGGTGTCAATTTTTTTGAAATCATGGTTATTTTGTCATCGGTATTGGTCTGTAAATTTGAGTAAAGCAAAAAGCCATTTATGCCACTTCATGGGTGCTGAAATATGCAGTTGAATACTGTGGTATTTCATCAATTAAGTCATGGCTATGGGTGCGGATACACAATGGTGGCTTTGGGTATTGAAGCACAAACATGCGGCACAGAAAAGAGCTTAATGGGATCTAAAATAGTGCAAATTTTAATAATACTTATTTGAAAACACAGGATGAGTAAGCCTTTTGTGGTGTTGTTAATGCTAATGGATTAATTGTTGTATGTGGGTATGTGAAAGCCATTTACAATCGTGAGTGTGGGTTTGGTATTTTGGCACAAGTAAAAGATGTTGATTGGAAAATTCGTCAGACATACCAAGCTGAAATGACAGATGGCGAAAATAATCGAGTAGCCCTTGCCTTGCGTATCTGAGTTTGCAAAGGTATCCTTAAACCACAATTGAATATTAAATGACAAGAAAATATGTTTGGGATAAAAGAAAAGGTAACGGCTCTGGCCTTGGCTTCGGCCTTTTTATTGAGCGCTTGTGGCGGCCATTCTGCACCCGTGGTGAATGGCAACTCGGGAACGGTTTATACCAATACGGCTGCGCCAGCTGGGTATTATCGCGTACAGCGAGGGGACAATTTGTTTCGTATTGGTTTGAAATTCAATCAAAATACCAAAACATTGAGTGCTTGGAATGGCTTGTCAGACCCATCACAAATTGAAGTGGGTCAATTGTTACGCGTGAGTAAAAATACGTCGGGTAAAACCACAACCAGCAAGAACAAGCCAAGCAATACAAGTGGCAATAAAAATACCAGTAAACCCACAACGCCAGTATCAACAGGCAAAGTCAATATTCGCATGCAAAAGCCAGCCAATGGCACCATTATTGCTAACTTTAATGGTGGGACTAATAAAGGCATTGATATCGGTGGGCGAGTAGGTGATCCGATTGTTGCTGCGGCAGCAGGGCAGGTTATGTATGTCGGTTCTGGGGTGCGTGGTTATGGTAATTTGATTTTGATTAAACACAACAGCACGGTTTTAACTGCATATGCGCACAACCAAAGCATGCTGGTTAAGCAAGGTCAAAATGTGAGTGCTGGACAAAAGATTGCAACCATGGGTAAGGACGAAGACGATGGCCGTGCCAAGTTGCATTTTGAAGTTCGCGTCAATGGCAAAGCTGTGAATCCAAGCCCTTATTTATAATGGGCCAGACGGGTAAAGTCAGTATAAAAAAGCCGCAGAATCTGCGGCTTTTTTGATGGGTTTTATTCCCAACCTTGTAAATTGCGTTTAACCAATTGGAACATAGCATCAATCCATTCAGGTTCTGTGTTCAAGCACGGAATGTATTGAAATTGTACGCCGCCTGCAGCATGAAAATCTTCTTTACCTTGTAAGCAAATTTCTTCCATGGTTTCTAAACAATCACTGCTAAAACCTGGGCAAATTATATCAATACTGGTAATGCCTTGCTTTGGCAGCTCTTCAAACAAATCTTGGGTCGATGGACCAATCCATTTGGCTGGGCCAAATCGGCTTTGAAAGCACATCACATAATCGTCTTCACTTAAAGACAATTCACGCGCAAGCAGTTCACTGGTTTTTTGACACTGGTTGTAATAAGGGTCGCCTTTTTTAACGCTGATTTTGGGGATGCCATGGAAACTTAACAACAGTTTTTGCGCACGGCCTTTGTTTTTCCAATGCCGTTCAATGGTTGCTGCTAAGGCGCGAATGTAATCTGCATCGTCATAATAGTGTTTGATGGTGCGAACCGACATCATGTTGCGTTGTTTTAAAACTTCCAGATAAACTTTATCCAATGCAGCACCTGTGCTTGATGCTGCATATTGTGGATACAGCGGCAGCACCAATATTTGCTCGACACCTTGTGCTTTGAGCTGAGCGAGCTGGTCTTTGACGCTGGGTTTGCCATAAGTCATGGCAAAATCAACAATCACTTGTGAATGGGCAGCCTGAAAACGCTCTTTTAACAGCTGGGTTTGCTGTTGGGTAAAAACCATCAAAGGTGATCCTTCTTTGGACCAAATTTTAGCATAATTCTTGGCACTTTTTTTGGGGCGAAATGGCAAAATAACACCATACAAAATCACATTCCACAGCCATTTAGGTGCTTCAATCACCCGACTGTCTGACAAAAATTCAGCCAAATAAGTTTTAACGTCTTTCACACTTGCTGATGCAGGTGTGCCCAAGTTCACCAATAAAACAGCTGTTTTGGGTTGTCGATTGTTGTTGGTTGCAATGTGTGGTTCTGGGTAAAAAAATGCCATGATATGCCCTATTCAATAGTTTTTTTTGCCAAAATTTGGCGACTACCACCTAGCTCAGCAGCAGAAACAATGCCTTCTTGCTCCAATGCTTCCATCAAATTTGCCGAGCGGTTATAGCCAATGCGCAAATGCCGTTGCAGTGCTGAAATCGAAGTCTTGCGGCTGGTTAAAATAAATTCCACAGCTTGGTCGAATAACTCATCGCTTTGTTGGCTTTTTCCAGGAGAAATTGCAGATTCCGTGCTCATGGCCGCTTCACCCGTGAGTAAGCCTTCAATGTAATTGGGTTCGCCTTGTTCTTTTAAAAATGACACCACTTTGTGAACTTCATCATCGCTCACAAAGGCACCATGTAGGCGCGTAGGTTCAGCCGTACCAGGTGGCAAGAACAGCATGTCACCACGGCCCAATAAGTTTTCAGCACCACCTTGATCCAAAATCGTGCGGCTGTCGATTTTGCTTGAAACTTGGAATGAGATTCGGGTGGGGATATTGGCTTTGATTAAGCCTGTAATCACATCTACCGATGGGCGTTGCGTTGCCAAAATCAAATGAATGCCTGCGGCGCGGGCTTTTTGTGCCAAGCGGGCAATTTGTTGTTCAACTTTTTTGCCCTCAACCATCATTAAGTCTGCCAATTCATCAATAATCACCACAATAAATGGCATTTTTTCCAAAGGCTCTGGATCATCAGGATTCAGGCTGAACGGATTGGGAATTGGGCTATTATTGGCTTTGGCTTCGGCGATCTTTTGGTTAAAGCTAGAAAGCTGTCGAACGCCAGTATGTGCTAATAAGCGATAGCGTTTTTCCATTTCCGCCACACACCAATTCAGTGCATTGGCAGCTTGCTTCATGTCGGTGACCACAGGGGTTAATAAATGAGGGATGTCTTCATAAACCGACAATTCCAACATTTTTGGGTCAACCATAATCAAGCGAATGTCTTCAGCACTGGCTTTGTACAATAGCGATAAAATCATGGTATTAATTGCAACAGACTTACCCGAGCCGGTTGTACCTGCAACCAAGACGTGCGGCATTTTGGCTAAATCAGCAACAACCGGTACGCCAGCAATGTCTTTGCCTAAGGCCACGGTTAATTTAGAAGGTGCTTCTTCAAAAACATTGGCCGATAAGATTTCAGACAAAGAAACGTTGTGGCGAATGTCATTGGGCAGCTCAATCCCCATGCTGCTTTTGCCGGCAATGGTTTCGACCACACGCACACTTTGTAGGCTCAAAGCTCGGGCCAAATCTTTATTCAAATTCACAATCTGGCTGCCCTTAACACCTTGGGCAGGTTCGATTTCATAGCGGGTAATCACCGGACCTGAAGTGGCACTGGCAACCTGAACACTCACGCCAAATTCAGATAATTTGGTTTCAATCAAACTGGCTGTTTCTTGTAAGAGGGCAGGGTCAATTTTTTCATGCACCACATTCGGCTCGTCTAGCAAATCCAAATCAGGTAAGTCACCAGCCAGCGCATTTTGTTCTTTGGTTTTTTTGGGTTTTCGTTCTTGTTTTGGGGTTGATGCGGCTTCGTCATCAAACAAAGACGTTTGGATCGCAATGTCTTTGGTGGTCGTGCTGGGAGCGACTTCTGTGGCAGTATCGGGCTCAGGAGCCTGTGCTTTGCGATTGCTAATAGCCACCGGCATTTCTGGTACAGGTTGCGAGGTAATGTGTTCGGTTTCTTTGATGATTTTGTGGTTTTTCAATAAATTGCTCACCAAAAATTGGGGGGCTCTAAAAAGCTTTAAGGATATCCATTTCCCCAATAAGCCGATTTTTTTGCACATATCAATCCAAGAGATTTGTGCCAATAAAGACAAACCCAAGACCATAAAACACAAAGACAATAGGCCGCTAGACGTTCCCAAAAGCGGCTCTGTCATGGGCGTAATGGCTTGACCCCACAGGCCACCTGCGCCGATGGGCAAGGTGTCATTAATCGAGTCATTCCACAGCATGTACTCAACAATGGGGCTGCTCAATAACAAAATTAAAATACCAAAACCCGCCAATGGAAAATTGTAATAGCGGTTGTTAATGGCCATTTTGTATCGGCTGCTGCGAAAAGTCTTGAGCAAAATGCAGCACAAAGCCAGCACAATCCACCAGCTAGAATACCCAAAAAAGTAATAACTGATGTCTGCTGTGTAAGCACCAAGTAAGCCCGTGAGATTGCTCAGCTGCCCTGTGTCCTCAATGCTGCGAGACCAAGCAGGGTCAGTCATGGAAAAGCTTGCCAATGCTAATGCGTACATGATGGCAACAATGCCGGCTATTAGCCAGACACCATCAGCCAATAAACCAATCACATTGCCTTGGCTTGGCGTGTTATTGCCCAATCCCGTTTTTTTGACCACGCCTTGCTTGCCCTTTTTGATTGTGCTTTTGGGGCGAACAGGGGTTGATAACGGTTTTTTATTAGGGGGTTTGCGGGTACTGTTTACTGCCATGTCATCATTTCATTGTTGTTATGCATAATAACCTGCACCTAAAATGCAGGGTCGATTGGCACCGGTTACGCTTGGCATGTTGCTTGGGATGCGCAAATGCCAGCAAGCTGCTAACCATGCAAAAGCAGCTGCTTCCATCCACTGCGGGTTCAATAACAAACTATCGGTACTGTCTATTCGCATATGAGGTAGGTGGTATTGCAATTGTTCTATTAACAGTGGATTGTAGATGCCACCGCCACACAGATAGACTGCATCATGCTTGGGTGCATGTTGTAAAGTTGCATCTGCAATGGATTTGGCTGTTAATTCTAACAGGGTTCGCAAGACATCGTATGGATTTTCTATTCCAGTTAGATACTGTTGTAACCACAAGAATGAAAACAAGTCACGCCCTGTGCTTTTGGGGATGTCTTGTGCAAAATACCCATGTTTCAATAGTGCGTGCAGCAGATCAGGAAGGACTTTGCCTTGTCTGGCCAGAAGGGCATCCTTGTCATAATCTTGCTGCCAGTGGTGTTTGACCCACGCATCCATGAGCATATTGCCTGGGCCCGTATCAAAGCCAATGGCCACTTCAGGGACGTTCAGAATGCTAACATTGGCAATGCCACCTATATTCAATAAAACCCGTTTTTCGGTTGCATCGCTAAAAACAGCATGGTGAAAGGCTGGAACCAAAGGAGCACCTTGTCCGCCTGCCGCTAAGTCACGGCTGCGAAAATCGCCAACAACATTGATTTGGCTTAATTGTGCGAGCAAAGGGTAATCTGCAATTTGAATGCTATAGGCAGCATCAGGACGATGGCGAATGGTTTGGCCATGGCAACCGATGGCACTGATGTCGCTAGGCTGTTTATTTGCCAGTTGCAAAAGATTGTGCACGGCTTTGGCATACAGTCGGCTTAAATCTTGTGCCAAGACATGACTGGTGTGCAATTCATCAAAACTGGCATCTTGTAATGCCAATACACGTGCTTTGATGCTATCAGGATAAGGAACATAGGCATGGTGACTGGCTTGAATAAAACGTTCATTTTGCATTTGAATCAAGACTGCATCAACGCCATCTAAGCTGGTGCCAGACATCAAGCCAATGTAGTAATTCGTCAGTTGGGGCATGGTTTCGTTTTCTGATAAAAAAACGCGCCAGTGTTGGCGCGTTTTATTGTTATCTATTCCAACTTGGTTTTCAAGTTATTTCATCACGCTTGTGATCAATACAATGTGATTAGTTGGCTGAAGCTTCAGATGCTTTGGCAGCATCAATTTCTTCGGCAGCCTGAACTTCAGGAGCGGTGAAATTACCACCAGATTGATTGGTCATAAATGCAATAGCACGAGCCAATTCGTCATCCGTTAGTGTTGGGTTACCACCACGAGCTGGCATGGCGTTAAAGCCATTGATTGCATGATCAAGCAGCATTGGCATGCCTTTGGCAATGCGCGGTGCCCATTCTGCATCGTGCGTTACTTTTGGAGAGCCAGCTGTTGCAGAATCTGCACCATGGCATTGGATACATGTTTTGTTGTAAACCATTTCCCCAGTGCGCTGACCTTCAGGAACGCCATCACCCATGGTGATTGAACCTTGAGATTTAATGCGTGTATTGACCGCATTGTCAGTCATGTCCTGAACTTGGTTGTAGTAACCTGATCCAGTGGTTGCCAAGCGCACAAGCAAATACAAAAAGGCAACAAGAATAACGACTGCGCCTAAAACTGTAGTGGTTGTGGACCCGGTAATGTATTTTTTTTGGTTGTTCATTTGTATAAGCCTTGCCGTAAAATGGGTACTTAACAGGTAAATTATCGAATGGATTATACTAAAAACATGGGTGTATTCCAATCGCAAACTTGAGCTTAAGTCAAAGAAAGCTCAAATTCTGATGTTTGTTTACACTGTTCAAGAGAGAGCCTTAAGGCTGTTTTTTGGTTTCTATGGTCAAATTTGGGTAAAATTGTTTAAATGTTACCACCAAACGGCGACAAGATGCGGAGAAAGTTTTGCAAAATAATGGGTTTTGGGCTACTCTTTCGCACTTAATGCACCCATAGCTCAGTTGGAAGAGCGTCAGTTTCCGAAGCTGGAGGCCACAGGTTCGATCCCTGTT
>JASLBZ010000065.1 GCA_030146285.1 Neisseriaceae bacterium
GTGTGGGTGAGCGTACTCGTGAAGGTAATGACTTCTATCACGAGATGAAAGACTCAAACGTACTAGACAAAGTAGCAATGGTATACGGTCAAATGAACGAACCTCCTGGTAACCGCTTGCGTGTTGCTTTGACAGGTTTGACCATGGCTGAATTCTTCCGTGACGAAAAAGATGCTAATGGTAAAGGTCGCGACGTATTGTTCTTCGTTGACAATATTTACCGTTACACACTTGCCGGTACTGAAGTATCTGCATTGTTAGGTCGTATGCCTTCTGCGGTAGGTTACCAACCAACATTGGCTGAAGAAATGGGTCGTTTACAGGAGCGTATTACTTCTACGCAAACTGGTTCGATTACATCAATTCAAGCCGTATATGTACCTGCGGATGACTTGACTGACCCGTCTCCTGCAACAACATTTGCTCACTTGGATGCAACCGTTGTATTGAGTCGTGATATTGCTTCTTTGGGTATTTACCCAGCAGTTGACCCACTTGATTCTACGTCTCGTCAATTAGATCCTTTGGTTCTAGGTGAAGAGCATTATGCAGTGGCTCGTGGTGTACAAACAACGCTACAAAAATACAAAGAACTTCGTGATATTATTGCGATTTTGGGTATGGATGAGTTGTCTGATGAAGATAAATTGGTTGTTATGCGTGCGCGTAAAATCCAACGTTTCTTGTCACAACCATTCCACGTAGCTGAAGTATTTACTGGTTCTCCAGGTAAATACGTTTCATTGCGTGACACCATTGCTGGCTTTAAAGCGATCTTAAGTGGCGAATACGATCACCTACCAGAACAAGCGTTCTACATGGTTGGTGGTATCGAAGAAGCTGTTGAGAAAGCTAAAACCTTATAAAGGAGGCACGCATGAGTACCATGCAAGTTGAAGTGGTTAGTAATGAACAAAGCATCTATTCTGGTGAAGCAACATTCGTTGTTGTTCCCACTGAAACAGGTGAATTGGGCATTTATCCACAACATACGCCGATTATGAGTAAGGTTCGTCCTGGTGTATTGCGTATGCAAGTACCTGGTCAAGCAGAAGAAGTAATGGTTGCCATTTCAGGTGGTCTTTTAGAAGTACAACCTGAAAAGCTAACACTTTTGGCTGATGTCGCTGTTCGCAGTGAAGAATTAGACGAAAAGCGTGCTGGCCAAGCATTAGAAGAAGCAAAAGAAAAATTGAAAAATTCGACCGATGCTTCATCAACTGCAGCTGCCCAAGCTGCTTTGGCTGCGGCCATTGCAGAGTTAAAAGCTTTGGATTATATCCGGACGCATCGCCAATAATAATGGCTAGATGTACAAAAAGCCGCTCATCCTATGTGAATGAGCGGCTTTTCTTATGGGTCTTTATAAAACCCACTGTGAAATATTTTAAAAATAACCTGGTCTTCATAGGTGTTATTTAGAAACTAAAGAGAAATTACAATGAATGCTGTTGTTCTTGCTGTAATTGTTATGCTGGTTTTATCCGTATCCCGTGTTCACGTGGTATTAAGCTTGCTGATCGCTGGTATTTTAGGTGGTGTGGTGGGCGGCTTGAGTGTGGTTGAAAGTGTTACCGCATTTCAAGCCGGATTGGCCAATGGTGCAGAAATTGCATTGTCTTATGTTTTGCTAGGTGCTTTTGCCGTTGCCATTGCCCATTCTGGTTTGCCGCAAGCATTGGCCAACTGGATTATCAAAAAAATGCAAGACGCCAAAGAAATGAGCATACAAAGCAAAGTGAAATGGACGTTGTTATTGATGCTTTTGGGCATGAGTGTGATGAGTCAGAATATTGTGCCAATCCATATTGCTTTTATTCCGTTGATTGTGCCGCCATTGTTATTGGTGTTTAATCGTTTGCGTTTAGACAGACGCGCGATTGCTTGCGTGATTACCTTTGGTTTGGTTACAACCTATATGTTCTTGCCTTATGGCTTTGGTCATATTTTTATGATTCAAGTATTAAAAGGCAATATTGAAAAATCAGGCTTAAGCATTGCTGACGCAGACATGATGCGCGCTATGGCCATTCCTGCTTTAGGGATGTTTGTTGGTCTTTTGATTGCCATTTTTGTGACGTATCGCAAACCACGTGATTACCAAGACATTGGGACGGGTGGTCCAAGTGAAGACACGCCAGAAGTCTCGCCGATGCGCACTTGTATTTCCATTGGTGCGATTGCCATTGCTTTTGTCACGCAAATGCAAACAGGTTCTTTGCTTTTGGGTGCAATGGCCGGTTTTATTGTGTTTATGGTCACCGGTGTGGTGCGTTGGAAAGATGCCAATGGTGTGTTTGACAATGGTTTGCGCATGATGGCCATGGTGGGCTTTATTATGATTGCAGCGCAAGGTTTTGCGGAAGTGATGAAAGCCACCGATCAAATCAAACCTTTGATTGACGCCAGTGCTGAAATGTTTGCAGGCTCAAAAGGTATGGCTGCCATTGCCATGCTACTGGTGGGTTTGCTTGTGACCATGGGTATTGGTAGTTCATTCTCAACCGTTCCCATTATTGCCGCAATTTATGTACCATTGTGTTTGGCCATGGGCTTTTCGCCTTTGGCAACCATTGCGATTGTCGGTACTGCCGGCGCATTAGGCGATGCGGGTTCTCCTGCTTCCGATTCGACTTTGGGACCGACCATGGGCTTGAATGTGGATGGACAGCATGATCACATGCGAGATACTGTTATTCCGACTTTCTTACATTATAATTTACCACTTTTGGCCTTTGGCTGGATTGCGGCGATGGTGCTCTAAATGAATTTGATGACAGAACTTGAAGACCGTATTGTTGAGCTTGAAATCAAAGCAGCTTTGCAAGATGAATTGCTTGATAGTTTGAATGAAACCGTGGCACGTTTGGTGCGAGAAGGTGAATTACAACAAGCGCAGTTGCGTGTGTTGTATCAGAAAGTCACCGAAGATAGTGGCAATGATACACCGAATAAACCTGGTGATGAAGTGCCGCCACATTATTGATTTTAATAATAAAATTGTTTTAAGGCAGCCTATCTGAAAAGATAGGCTTTTCCAATCATGGTTTTGAATGCAAAAAACCTGATTTTTAGTATGCAGTATTTGACGCAGTAATCATCTGAAGAATAAAAATACATGAGTAATCAAAAAAATTGGTCGGAGGCTTTTTCTTTAAGTTTGCCTGTGGCAATGGGCTACCTTCCGGCAGCCATCGCTTTTGGCGTCTTAATGAGTGCAGCTGGTTTGCCTGCATGGTGGTCTTTGTTTTTAAGTTTGGTGTTGTATTCTGGATCTGGGCAATATGCCACCATTCCGATGCTGGCCAGTGGTGCAGGGGTGTTTGCCATGACATTGAACATTACGGTCATTAATTTACGTCATATTTTCTATGCATTGCCATTAATGGATGCCTTGCCTAAGGCCAAGCTCAAACGAATGTACTGCTTGTTTGCCTTAACAGATGAGAGTTTCTCGGTTTTAAGTACGCAGCCCACAGCCAAAGCCAAAGCATTGTTTGCTAAAGTGGTGTTTTTCAATCAGAGCTATTGGATTGTAGGCACAGTTTTAGGCATTTGGGTAGGCAGTGGTTTGAATGAGCTGATTCCCCATTTGGATTTTGCCCTCACTTGCTTGTTTGTGGTGTTGGCGTATGAGCAGTATTTGGCCAAACGCATTTGGTGGCCGTGTGTTTTGGCCGTGATCGCTTTTCTGTTTGCCAAATGGGTGAGCACAGATTATGTCTTGTTGTTGTCGGTTGGCTTGTGTGCAGCGGCGCTGATTATCGGCACGTATTTGCCAAGCAAAGGGGATGAACATGCTCAGTAATACAACATTTGTTGTGGCGACCTTGTGTATGGGCTTGGTGACTTTTATCTTGCGAGCGGCGCCGACCATGATTCCAAAATTGTGGTTGCAGTCGGATTTATTGCGAGCACTAAATAGGGCTTTGCCTTTGTGCGTCATGGTCATTTTGACTTTGGTGGCATTGCCTCTTGATGCCACAGACAATACTCATCTGCCATTGTTAGCACAGTTGGTGGCTTTGGTTCTGGTCTTATTAAGCTACATTAAATTTCGCAATGTTTTGGTCGCTATGGTGGTTGGTGTGGCGAGTTTGAATGGATTATTGTGGTTATTGGATGCTTGGCTGTGACGCTAGGCAGCAAGAATCAAAAAGAGGCAGCCTGAAAAGGCTGCCTCTTTTAATATTGTGTTTATAATGCTTTGGTGAAATGAAACGACTCAATTTGATAGCCATGCTCAAAATACAGTTTGTGCGCCTTGGGGCGAAAAGTACCTGAATCCAAAGCAATGTGTTCACAGCCATGTTGGCGTGCTAAGGCTTCGCAATGCTTTAAGATGGTGCCGCCATAACCTTGGCTACGCCAATCTTCATTGACCACAATGTCTTCTAAGAAAAAGACTTTGTATTGGTAAGTATTGTGGTGCATTCGAAACAATGCCAATCCAACTACCTCATCTGTGTGAATATCATCAGTAACGATAATCAAACGGGCATGAGAAGCAATGATTTTTTCCATCAGTTGAAAATATTTGGTGAAATCATCGAGTTTTGGTCGCAGTTGTTTGTGAACAAGCCATGCTTTACGCATGAGCTCTTCGTTTTGTCGTAAGGCTGTGGTATTGTCTATCGCAATATAGTGTAGTTTCATGTTTCACCTCTTTTGTTATCATTTTATGACATCAGTTTTCACTTTGGTAAGCAGGGATGTGCACCTCTTCACCCATTAAGGTACTGATGGCTTGGTTAAGGACATCAAAAAATTCACTTTCATCTCGGGTGGCTAACCATTGGCCATTTTTTAAAGAGAAGTGGTAGCCACCACTTTTGGCTGCAATCCACATTTCTTGGTTAGGCGTGTGGCGGTTGATAATGATTTGCGAACCATCTGCATCGGATTCTAGTGTGAGAATATTGCCACTTTTTTGACAGTCAATATCCAAGTCAGTTTCAGATAATACGTCATCAATGTGGTCAAAGATGGCTTCGGATACAGTTAAAAATTCAGTTTCAGTCATGATATGTACGAGTCTATGTAAATAATTTGTTAAAATGTTTTTTGTGCTAATTGTCTTTGTTATGATATAACAGGTAGTTTGTTTGTAAGCTACTGCTATCTTGCCATAGCCTTGATAAACATGAAAGTTAATTTCTTGATGTCATCTTTTGCCATAGTGGGCAATTCAAAAAAGGAGTATGGCTTGTGAAGCCGATTTTGTTACCGTTAACGGTGGTTTTATTATTCAGTGCTTGTGGTTTTAAAGGCGAATTGTATTTGCCAAAAGAAAATGATAAACAGAAATTTGGTGTCATCCAAACCGGTATTGGCATTAATGATGATGAACAACAAACACCTGAGGTGGTAGCACCAAATTCAAAATAATTGACTGATTTAAATAGATAAAGATAAGCAAATGACGACATTACGTGAAGAAAATAAAATGTTGCATATAGAGGGTGTTAACTTAAATACACTGGCTGATGAGTTCAGTACCCCTCTTTATGTGTACAGTGAAACCGCTTTAACAGATGCCTATAATGGTTATCAGGCTGCATTTGGTCATTTGGACTTTTTGGTCTGTTATGCCGTTAAAGCCAACAGCAACTTGAGTGTATTGCGTCATTTTGCGAATTTGGGCACTGGATTTGATATTGTTTCAGGTGGCGAGCTAGAACGCGTTTTGGCAGCAGGTGGTGATGCAGGCAAAACCATATTTTCTGGCGTGGCCAAAAATGAAGCAGAAATTGCTTATGCTTTGGAAGTGGGCGTGCGTTGTTTTAACGTTGAATCCATCAATGAGCTAGACCGAATTAACAATGTTGCTGAACGTTTGGGTAAAAAAGCACCCATTTCTTTGCGCATTAACCCTGATGTGGATGCCAAAACCCATCCTTATATTTCAACAGGCCTTAAAGCCAATAAATTTGGCATTGCATTTAAAGATGCTTTGGGTGCTTATTTGTATGCAGAGCAATTGCCATTTTTGGATATTGTGGGCATTGACTGCCACATTGGTTCACAATTGACTGATTTGTCACCTTTGATTGAAGCTTTCGAACGCTTGTTGGTATTAATCGATGAATTGTCTGCCAAAGACATTGTGTTAAAACACGTTGATTTGGGTGGCGGTGTGGGTATTGTGTATAACGGTGAAGACGTTCCTAACTTAAACCATTATGCCCAAGCAATTACCGAAGGCTTACAAAGCCGTGGCCTGTCATTGGTGCTAGAGCCGGGTCGCAGTTTGGTCGGTAATGCAGGTGTTTTGTTAACGCGTGTTGAGTTTATCAAACGTGGCGAAGAAAAAGATTTTGTGATTATTGATGGCGCGATGAATGATTTAATGCGACCAGCGCTTTACGATGCTTACCATGAAATTTCAGCCACGATTATTCGTGATGATGTTGAAGAAATCATGGCTGATGTTGTGGGACCTGTTTGTGAAACTGGGGACTTTTTGGGCAAGAACCGTCAATTACGTGTCTTAGAAGGTGATATTCTGGCAGTTCAGTCTGCAGGTGCATATGCTTTTAGTATGGCCAGCAACTACAACACCCGTCCTCGTGCTGCAGAAGTGATGGTATCAGGAACAGATTACCGTTTGATTCGCAAGCGTGAAACAATTGGTTATTTGCTAGAATTAGAGTCTGATTGTTTGTAATGTGAATAAGTCATAAAAAAAAGCTGCGTTCAAACGCAGCTTTTTTGTTTTTAAGCCTTATTGCATGTAAAGACCACCATTGATATCAATATTGGTACCCGTAATAAAGGCAGCATGATCGCTCACCAAATATTTAGCCAACTCAGCGATTTCTTCAGGTTTTCCCAAACGACCCACTGGTGTGCTGTTGCAAATTGACTCCAAGATTTCTTGTGGTACAGATTCAATAATTTCAGTTGCTGTATAGCCTGGAGAAATGGTGTTGACGGTCACGCCTTTGCGTGCAACTTCTTGAGCCAAGGCCATGGTAAAACCATGTACGCCTGCTTTAGCAGCACTGTAGTTTGCCTGACCAAATTGACCTTTTTGACCATTAACAGATGCAATATTCACAATGCGACCTGCTTTTTGGTTAACCATGTCATCAATGAACACACGGCACATATTGAACACAGAGTCCAAGTTGGTGTGAATCACTTTTTCCCAAATTTCGACTGGCATTTTGCGTAAAGTCGCATCGCGGGCGATGCCTGCGTTATTGATCAATACGCTAATGTCCCCATATTTTTCATGTACTTGGTTGGCAAAGGATTGGCATTGGTCAAATTCACTGACGTCACATTGAATGGCATCTGCTTTGATGTTCAAGTCTTTTAATTCTTGAATCCAAGCATCTTGACGACCTTCACGCATGTAAGTACTCACAATGGTATAACCTTGTTGACCCAAAGCGATGCAAATTGCTTTCCCGATGCCGCCAAAGCCGCCTGTAACAACTGCAATTTTTTCCATATCTATTCCTGTTTAAAATGGGGATTCATAAAGTCACTGGAATCAGCATGTGTGAAACCAGTTCGATTAATTATTTCAAGAAAAATGAGTTTACTAAAATGGATGAGGACAAGTTCGTATATCAACTTAGCATATTTATTATACATGATGATAAATAAATATACAGCCCAAAAAGATTTATTTGCTAAATATAAGTTAATTTTGGAAATTATATGATTGAAAGATTATTGATGACGCAATTATTGTGCATTGCAGCAATTTAGGCGGCAATATTAATCATGAAAATGATGTTAAATGGTATAAAACTAAGTCGATACAAGGTTGTGGATGGCTAGGGTGTGGCTCCTCGATAGCATAGGCAGCCTGAAAGAATCAAATATGACGCAGTAATTATCGGTTATTGGTGAGATTGATGTGTCGGTAGGGCTACTTGTGAGCATCAAAAAAGCCGATGCAAGGCATCGGCTTTGGTCGTCATCCTGTGTTTAAATGGCTTCGGTGGCTTGAATCAACCATGCCAATGGCGCACCTGTTAATTCAGGGCTTAATTGCTCACGTACCCAAGTATGGTAATCATTTAACCATGTTTTTTCTGAAGCGCTTAATTGCTCAATTGCCAAGCAAGCTGTGCTAATCGGGCATAAGGTCAAGGTTTCAAAATGCAAGAATTGACCATATGCACCTTGTTCAGGCAGTTTGCGATTCACAACCAAGTTTTCAATGCGAATACCATAATGGCCTTCATGGTATAAGCCAGGCTCATTTGAAGTCACCATGCCCGCAAGCATTTTACTGTATGGGGTAATGGGCGCGTAATAAGACAAAACTTGTGGACCTTCATGCACGTTCAAAGCAAAACCAACGCCATGACCTGTACCGTGACGGTAGTCTAGTTGATGTTGCCATAAGGGCTGTCTGGCAATCGCATCCAAAAGCGGTGCAGCCAAACCTTCTGGAAATACCGCTTGTGACAAAGCAATGTGAGATTTTAAAACCAAGGTGCAGTCGCGTTTTTGCGCACTGCTAAGCTCACCCACCGCAACCATGCGTGTGATGTCGGTTGTGCCTTCATCGTATTGTGCACCAGAGTCGATTAAGAGCAGGCCATTTTTGACGATGGGTGCGTATTCGGCTTTTGTGGCACGATAATGAGGCAAAGCACCATTTTCGTTAAAACCTGCAATGGTGGCAAAACTGGCACCAATAAAACCTGGCTGCTGTGAACGAAACTCAATCAGCTTCTCATCAATGCTCAATTCGCTAATGCTTTTTTCGTCATCAATCGCTTGTTCTAACCAAGTGAAAAAGTGCGCCAAAGCCACGCCGTCTTTTTTCATGGCGTGTTTGATTAAATCAATTTCACTATCGGCTTTACATGCTTTGAGCAAAGTCGATGGATTGATGTCAGTCTCTACCGCCATGTGCTCTGGTAAGGCTTGGCGATGCTCGATAGAAACTTTATTGGCATCCAATAAAATACTCTTGGCAGATAAAGCATTCAGTTCAGCAACGCTTTGAGCATAATCCATGATGTGAATGCCGTCATTTGCCAGTGCCTGTTTTAAATCGCTACTGATTTTTTTCGCATCAACAAACAAAGTACACGTTGTGGGTGTTAACAAAAGATGGGCAAGAAAAACAGGGTTGTAAGCAACGTCTTCACCACGGCAATTCAATAACCAAGCCACATCATCCAGCGCTGAAACAAAATGGGCTTCAATTTTTTTGTCGTGAAGTTGTTGGCGAATGGTCGCTATTTTTTCTTGGCGGCTTTGGGCGTTTAAGCCTGCTTTCATCTGGTGAATGGGCGCTTGTGGTAGTGCAGGGCGATCTGACCACAAAGGTGTAATCAAATC
>JASLBZ010000177.1 GCA_030146285.1 Neisseriaceae bacterium
TACTGCCTTTGTTACCAAACTTAACAACAAAATCACCAACACCTTTAGTGGTCTTGTAGTTAGGGATAGAGACCGATTCCATTAAGTTTGACGCTAAACCCAAACCTTTTGCATCTATTGTTTTCTTGTCTAGGAAGCTGGTAGCCCCTGTATCTGTTGTTAAGCCTAATGGAACCATGCCATCTAAAGTTGATACAACTGATGAAGATAAAGTTGGTGTTTCACCTTCAAATACTGCCACGTCAATCAAGTTTTTACGCGCAGCAATTTCACCTGCAACACGGGTTACTTGAGATTTGGTCACATAATCCCCATACATTGGCATCGCGATGGCAGCTAATACACCGATAATAGCAATTACAATCATGAGCTCAATTAAAGTAAAACCTTTTTGCAATGTTTTCATTTTAAAGTCCTTTTTTGTTTATTAGATGAGAGAGATTTAATTTTCTCTTACTAAAGTACATAGCAATAATTATGCCAAAGTTCTATTTTCGGGTTTTTAAATGATTAATTCATATTTGTGTCAGATGTTGATTCTATTGTTCAGAAATATGAAAAGAAAACGGTAGCTGTTTTGGGTTTAGCAAGGTGGTATGAGTAAAACAATGGCAGGTTGATTGCTAATAAACTTGTATTGGACATGTTTTATCTTCGTATTACTTCGATTATTGAGAAACAGATTTAGGTCAACTGGATAAACAAGTGAGTATTGAACCATCGTAACAATGAAATACCGTAAGATGCTATTTTATTTATAATATTAAAACAATAAAAAAAACCACTGCAAGCAGTGGTTTTTTTGATGGTAATTGATTAAACTTTACAGCCAGCTGGCGTGAATTTTGATTTCCAAACTTTAGGGTCAGTACCTGTAATTTGACAAGTCCATACACCACCAATATCACGAGTATAAGTCATCGTAACACCTGTTAATGCGCTACTGGCTTTGTTACCAAATTTAACAATAAAATCACCAACACCTTTAGTGGTCTTGTAGTTAGGAATAGTAACTTCTTCCATTAGGTTTGATGCTAAACCAAGACCTTTTGCATCAATTTTTTGGGTTAGTTTTATGGCTTTAGCATCTACGTCAGTAGCCAAGCCTAACGGAACTGCACTTTCTAAGGATACGTCAACTGATGCTGATAAAGTTGGTGTTTCACCTTCAAATACCGCTACGTCAATCAAGTTTTTACGAGCAGCAATTTCACCTGCAACACGAGTTACTTGAGATTTGGTGACATAATCCCCATACATTGGCATTGCGATGGCAGCTAGTACACCGATGATGGCAATCACAATCATCAATTCAATTAAAGTAAAACCTTTTTGCAATGTTTTCATTTTAAAGTCCTTTTTTTGTTTATTAGATGAGAGAGATTTGATTTTTCTCTTACCAATGCACATAGCAATAATTATGCCAAAGTTCTATTTTGAATTTGAAGATGGTAAGATAATATTTAATTTAACTATGAGGTGCGACAGTTTTTAAACCACTGATGAAGAGGCAAGATGTGGGGTACAACACCAATCATCTCTTCCCAAAATCCATTCATGTCGCACTACTCACATCTCAGTACTAGCGTGGGACGAATGAAAATACCAATGGCCTGACTCGCCAGATCTTTAGTAAGTAGATGAGACTGGATAATTTGGATTCTGCTAATGTGCAATGGGCTGAAGGTTTGCTGAACAATCGATTTAGAAAAGTGCTTGGTTATTTAACACCATTTGAAGCAATGGCTTCCACTACCGTTTTCACACTTCATATCATACTTGAATCTGCCATATTAAATATGTCGAATATTTTGTTATTTTTATCATTATGAGTATTGGAAAGAGAACGGGATCGATTTTAATACAGCCAAGTGAATGAAATTATGGGTATTGGTATGGTAAAAAAAAGCCACTGCAAGCAGTGGCTTTTTATGTTTGTTTTATGCTCCAGCAGTTACATCGCAACCAGCTGGTGTGAATTTTGATTTCCAAGCTTCATTGGTATTGGTAATTTTACAAGTCCATACACCACCAATATTGCGAGAGTAAGTCATCGTAACATCTGTTAATGCACTGCTGGCTTTGTTACCAAAAACAACAGTAAAGTCACCTACACCTTTGCCTGTTTTAAAGTTAGAAATTGATACAGATTTCATTAAGTTCGATGCTAAATCGCTATCAGCCGTTGCTGTAAACGCTGTCGCATCAGTGTCTGTGGTTAAGCTAAGTGGTACTAGGCCATCTGTATCTGCTGTTGCAGAGGAAGCAAGAATTGGTGTTTCACCTTCAAATACCGCCACATCAATCAAGTTTTTACGTGCAGAGATTTCACCTGCCACTCGTGTTACTTGTGATTTGGTTACGTAATCACCGTACATTGGCATTGCAATCGCAGCTAATACACCAATAATGGCAATCACAATCATCAATTCAATTAAAGTAAAACCTTTTTGTAATGTTTTCATTTTATATCCTAATATTTGTTATGAATATTCTGCCAATTGATTTGGCTTCGTGAATTTATGAAGCAATTCTAATGCCAATTGAAACTTTATGCTGATATTATACTTAACTTAACTTTTTATACTTTTAAATGTTATTTTTTGATAATTTTATAACTTTGTTTTCTTGTATTGGGTATTTGGATATTTTAAATATTTCATCTTATTGTTTTGATTTTATTGTTAAATGTCAGGGGTGTCTGATTTTTATAACCGAATGTCATTAAATTTTTTGCTTTTTTGAGATGAGAATTTTGGGTTTGTTTGTGTTATTTTGTAATGGTATGTAACGTGACGGCTGAGATTTTTTGGCATGGTGATGATTGTTGCTGCACAAAATAAAAAACACCACAAAAGTGGTGCTTTAGGCTGTGTGAAAAATAAAATACTAAGAGAGTATTTGTTGCCAATATTCTTTAACTACTTGGTAATACTGTAATAATTCTTCTTCATTGTCATCAAAAGCATGTTCGTTGATCAGGGATTGGTGTTGGATGGCACGATAGAAACGATAAGCAGCTTGAATGTCTTCGATGTGTTGTTGGTCCAAGAGATTTTTCTCTGCCGCAATGCGTACCAAGGCAATATTGCCATGGTTTAAGGTGAGTTTTGGGTATTGGTTAGAGAATGCAAGTATCAGATATTGCACCATAAATTCAATATCAACGACGCCACCACGGGCATATTTTACATTGTGGTTGTCGGCAGGGTGGGTAACTTGCATTTTGGCACGCATCTCTAGGATATCTTCTTTTAGGCGTGAAATGTCACGAGGTTGACGTAAAATGTCACATCGGAAATTTTCAAACTTCTCACCCAATAATGAATCGCCTGCGACAAAGCGAGCACGGGTTAGGGCTTGGTGCTCCCAAGTCCATGCCTTTTCTAACTGATAGCGTTCAAATGCAGACCATTCTGTACAAACAAAACCAGCGTCACCATCGGGACGCAAGCGCAAGTCGACTTGGTAGAGCATACCTGCGCCGGTGGTGGTGGAGAGCCAGCTGGTGAGCCTTTGAGACAAGCGGGTATAGTTGCTCACGGCATCTGGGTGGCCGTCTTGGTAAACATAGACCAAATCCAAATCCGATGCATAGCCCAATTCTTTGCCGCCTAAACGGCCATAACCAATAACAGCAAATTGTGGCACATCACAGTGACGCTTTTTGACACTGAGCCAAGCATGTTTAATGGCAACGGCAATCACGCAGTCGGCAAGGGCAGATAATTCATCGGATAAGGCTTCGATTGTCCAAAGTTTGTGGACGTCTTGCACTGCCAGTTGAAACAGGTGGGCATGCTGAAAGTGACGCAGGGCGTCCATTTTGCCTTCGACATCATCACCAAATGTTGCTAGTTTTTCATCAATTTGGGTGCGAAGTTCTGCCCAGTTATATTGGGTTTCGAGTAAGCTGCTGCTGAGCAATTCATCGATTAAAATGGGATGGCGGTTCAAGTAGTTTGCCATCCATTGGCTGCTTGATAGAATTTTCACCAATTGGGATAACGATTGTGGTTTTTCAGTTAACAGTGCCAAATAAGCGGTACGTCGGCTAATGGTTTCTAAAAAATCCAAGCTGCGAATGAAGGACTCGCTGGGGTTACGCTGGGTTTTTGCCAACTCAAACACCAAAGGCAATAAATGGGTAAATCGTTTTTGAGCATTGTCACTTAAGGATTGGTAGCGATTGCTGTGGTAAATGGTATTCAAGCGTTCAATCACACTGGCATCAAAACCTTGGCTCTTGAAAAAATCGGCTGTTTCTTCTTGAGAGGTGTTTTGCTGCCAAATCGCCCAAAGTGGGTGTTCTTGGCAAGGTGATTGATCTTCTGGCGCTGCCAATACGGAGGTAAAAAAAGCATTGACCAATAAACGGTGTCCATTGAGTCTTTGGTAAAATGCCGTGTAATCAGCAAAGCCCATGCTGTTGGCCAGAAGATGTTGTTCATGCTCATTTAAGGGCAAGGTTTGGGTTTGTTGGTCATCATAGTATTGCAAACGGTGTTCGCAATCTCGTAAAAAGCGATAAGCACTTAGTAAATCACTGCTGACTTTGGGCGAGATAATGTCCATCTGCCCCAATAATTTCAGCGTGCCTTGGGTGTCTTTTCTTTGTAAGACTGGTAATTGGCCACCACGAATCAATTGAAAAACTTGGGTAATGAATTCAATCTCACGAATGCCGCCTATGCCCAATTTGATGTTATCAAACCGGTCTTTTTTGGCGACTTCTTGACGAATTTTCAAATGCAAATCACGCAAACCTTCATAAGTTGAAAAATCCAAATATTTTCGGTACACAAAAGGACGAACCAGTGCTTTGATGTCATTGTCTCCAGTGCTAATGACACGGGCTTTTAGCCAAGCATAGCGCTCCCATTCTCGCCCTTGGGTCACCAAATATTGCTCTAATGCTGTTTCACTGATGGCCAAAGCACCAGCATCGCCATTGGGTCGCAAGCGCATGTCTACTCGAAATACCTGACCATCTGGGGTGATGTCATCAATCAATTGAATGAGTTTTTTACCCACTTTAATAAAGAATTCTTGATTGTCGATAACACGCTTACCATTGGTTTGCCCAGATTCTGGAAACGTAAAAATCAAATCAATATCGGAAGACACATTCAATTCATGCCCGCCCATTTTGCCCATGGCAATCACGGTGAGGCTTTGTGGCGCCTGGCTATACATGCCAATGGGCTGACCATGGCGAATGCTGTACATATTGTGGGCTATGGGCAGCGATTTTAAAACAGCAAACTCAGCCAAATGAGTAATGGTTTGGGTCACTTCCATCAAAGAGGAGGCACGGCAAATATCACGACAAATAATGTGACTGACCACATGCAAACGCAATTGGCGCAGTGATTTTTTAAAACCAGCTTCATCTTGGGCGTCGCTAAGTGTTTGCCAAGGAGCAAATTGTTCAAAATCAGCCACATTCAGTGGTCGATCTAAATGCGCCTTCATCCAGTGAAGATTGATTTGATTTTGCTCTAGATGGCGATTCAAAAACAAAGAATAAGCACGGGCTTCTTGTAAGTAGGTATGCATGATGGGTCAAGTTATTCAACAGTAGTATTCAAAGAGTACCACAGCATGAAATGGCTGGGTGAGGTTTTGAAATTTGTTATGTGAATGTACCTGGCCAATACTGTTTGTCGTCGGTTTGCGATATGATGGCAAAACACAAATCAAGAATCCTTATTTAAAAAGAGAATGACGATGAGCAAGCTAAAAGTTGCCAGTGTTCAAATGGTGTCCAGTACTCAGGTACAAGACAATATTGCCAACATGCAAAAATGGGTGCGCGAAGCAGCCCAAAATGGTGCCAAATGGGTGGTGCTGCCAGAGTATTGGCCGATTATGGGCGCAAATGAATTTGATAAGGTGGCGTTGGCCGAGCCCTTTGGTTCGGGTTTGTTGCAAACAACCTTAAGTGATATTGCCAAAGAATGTCAGATTGTTCTGTTTGGTGGCAGTATTCCTTTGCAAGCAGATGTTCCGAATAAAGTGCTCAATAGCATGTTGGTTTTTGATGAAGAAGGCCAGTGCATTAGCCGCTATGACAAAATGCATTTATTTGGCTTCACTGGCTTGGGTGAAAGCTACCAAGAAGCCGATAGTATTCAAGCTGGGCATCAAGTTCCAAGTTTAAGCATTCATCAGCATGGCTTTGCACAAGGCATTTGCTATGATTTGCGTTTTCCTGAATTTTTCCGTGCTCAAGCGCCATTTGATGTGTTGATTTTACCTGCTGCATTTACTTACAACACGGGCAAAGCCCATTGGCAAATGCTCTTGCAAGCCCGTGCGGTGGAAAACCAATGCTATGTGATTGCATCGGGGCAAGGTGGGCTGCATGAAAATGGCCGTCGTACCTTTGGACACTCGATGATTATTAACCCTTGGGGAGAAATCGTGTCTGTTTTACCCGAAGGTGAGGGCGTGGTGTATGCTGATATATCTTGGGCTTTACTCAAAAGTGTCAGAAGCAAATTGCCAGCTTTGAAACATCAATTGATTGCGGTCAAAGCCTAAAGGCAGCCTGAAAAAAGAAAAACACCTTATATAAGGTGTTTTTTTTGTGGCAGTGATGATTTAACAATTAAACGATGTCGGTATCTTCAAGATTGAATACTTGGCGCAAATAAGCCAAGAAAGTGTCATTGGTGGTCATGGTTTTTCCGGGCGTGTCTGATATTTTTGCCACCGATTGGCCATTGCACTCAACCAATTTCAATACAATATTCAAAGCAGTGTGCCCTAAGTCATTGGTTAAATTGGTGCCGATACCAAAACTGGTTTGGAAGCGGTTTTTAAAATATTGGTGTAGCGACCAAGAACTTTGGATGTCCAAGCCATCACTGAAGGTAAGCATTTTGGTACGAGAGTCAATGCGCAGCGTCTTATAATGGGCTGCTGCTTTATCACCCCACTCATAAGGGTCGCCACTGTCATGGCGCAAGCCATCAAACAGTTTGGCAAAATACAAATCAAAGTCACACAAAAAAGCGTCCATTCCCACCACATCGGTTAATGCGATGCCCAAGTCGCCGCGGTATTCATGTACCCAGCTTTCTAGGGCGGCGCGCTGGAAATTGCGAAGACGCACATCAAGTGCTTGAAATGCCTGCATGAATTCATGAGCCATGGTGCCAATGGGGGTCATATTCATTTGCATGGCGATGTAAACATTGCTGGTGCCACGCACAATATTGGGCGCTGCATAGTGCAAGGTTTCAATGACATGGCGCTGCCAAGCGTAGCTGTAGCGGCGGCGTGTGCCAAAATCCGAAATCAAAAAAGGCGGCTCATCGGTATGCTGTTGCTCATTGTATTCTTTTAATAAGCGCACTTTTTCTTGTAAGCGTTTTTCGCCTTCAAGCAATACCGCTGGTGTTTCTAAGCGGCGAAAATACAGTTCATTAACAATAGCAAGCACGAAAATCTCAAAGAACATGGCCTGAATCATTGGTCCTTCGACTTGGATATCCAAGCGATTCATGTCATCAATGGTGACTGTGATAAAACGACGTTTTAATTGAAATAGCTCTAAGTAGTCAACAAAGTCACTTTTGATAAAGCGCAGACTTCGCAAGTACAGAAGTTCATTTTCAGTAAATTTCATCTCGCACAAGCGATCTAATTCCCACTCCAGCTCATCTTTGATGTCAGCCAAAGGATAGGCGATGTCTTCAAGATTGCGGCATCGAAAATGGTATACGCTGTGTGTTTGCGGAAACTGGTGCAGAATAACTTGCAGCATGCTGAACTTGTATAAGTCAGTATCAAGCAGAGATTGAATAATCTTAGGGCGGAGTTGAGTGTTCATGCCACAATTTTGGAAGTATCAATAATCCTCTTATTAAACCATGTTGGCGGGGCTTTGCCTATGCTTTGGGCTGTTTTGTTTTGCTTAGGGGTTTTTTATACTGATTTTTGCGGCATTGTATTTGCAATTGTATCTTGCAAAAGGCAATATGGGCGGCACATGGAAAAGAACGATGCCCATTGGGTTTGCGCCTTTAATAATAAGAAAATAAGGCAGATTCCATGGGCTAAAATGCACAGCAAAAAGAAAGAATCAAAACAATATGGTTATTAGCAAAATCTGGGTTCAAATGGAAACTCTGGCACTGAAAACACCATTTAAAACGGCGTTAAGAGAAGTTTCGGACATTGAAAACGTGGTTGTTTACATTCAAACCGATACGGGTTTGGTCGGAAGAGGGGCTGCGGCACCGACATGGGTGATTACAGGCGACTCAACATTTGGCATTGTGGCTGCTTTAAAAGGCCCGATTCAGGCTGCTTTAATTCAGCAAGATGCCAAAAACATGAATGAGCTACTAGAGAAAGTCCAAGCTTCATGTGTGAATAATTTTAGTGCCAAAGCTGCAGCTGACATGGCTTTGCATGATTTGTTTGCTCAGTTTTTAAATCAGCCCTTATACCAAGTTTTGGGTGGGACGAAAAATTTAACAACGTCAATGACCATTGGTTTGGATACGCCAAACGCCATGCAAACTGCCGCCAAACAAGCTGTTGCTGATGGTTTTGGCAGTTTAAAAATCAAAGTAGGCCATCATGCCAAAATGGACATAGAAAGAATGCAAGCCATCCATGAAGTCATTCCCAATAATATCCGTTTGCGCTTGGATGCGAATCAAGGCTGGAGTGTGAAAGAAGCGATTCAAACGATTCGTGAGTTGGAGCGTTTGGCTTTGAATATTGACTGGGTTGAACAGCCCGTGAAGGCACATGATGTTGTGGGTTTGAAAACGGTGCATGATCAGGTTGGTATCGCGATTATGGCCGATGAAAGTGTGTTTTCTGCCCGGGATGCATTGGGTTTGTTACAAAACCAAAGCGTGGATTTGTTGAATATTAAGTTAATGAAATGTGGCGGTATTGCCCAAGCACGAAGAGTAGCCGATTTGGCTGCTATTTATGGTGTGAAGTGCATGGTGGGATCAATGATGGAGTCTTCTATTTCGGTTGCGGCTGCCGCTCATTTTGCAGCAAGCCATCACAATGTTGAGTATTGTGATTTGGATGCACCGCTTTGGTTAGCTGAAGCACCACAAGGTTTGGAATATGAGGGAGAGAGCATCACGCTTGTGCCAGCCCAAACGCATTAACCTGCATTAGGGTGTTTTTTGCTGGTCTTTTTAGTTGTGTGTTTATTGTATGGTGGTTTAAAGCCCTGACTTCGGTCAGGGTTTTTTGTTTGGTTTTTGATATTCAAAGGGAAGGCAAAATCCAACCGAATGTCTTTGATGTGAGAAAGAGTGATGACAAAACTCAAAAAAGCCATGTGAAAACAAAATTAATGATTGGACTTAGGTTGTTTTTTTGCCTTGAAAAATGCCTTATTTGTGTTTGGGTGAAATTGTTTTTGAAAACAAGGATGCCCCCGTCTCTTTGTCTGATTTATGACATTTTTATGACAATTAAAATATGACAGTGCGCTTAAATAAGTCCATGAATCAAGGGTTAATACGCTGATAATGTAATATTTTGTAATCTTAATGTAATAAATCGTTTCTATACTGCGCTGCATCAGACATGAAATTCATTGCAAAATTTGCAAGTTAAAAAAAGGAGTGATCCATGCTATCGATACATAATATTGGTAAAAGTTATGGCACCCAAACGGTGTTGGACGGTATTAGTTTTGATGTGGCAGCCGGTGAAATCGTATCAATTTTAGGTCCATCCGGTTGTGGTAAAACCACTTTGTTAAACATTGTTTTGGGTTTAACCGCACCCGATACAGGCAGCCTGAATTTTCAAGGTGAGGATTTAACCAAGGTTGCCATGAACAAACGAGGTTTTAATATTGTTTTTCAAGATTATGCTTTGTTCCCACACTTAAATACCTTGCAGAATGTGGAATATGGCATTCGCAATTTGAAGCAAAAACCCAGCCCCAACCATGTGCGAGAGTTGATTGAGCTATTGGGTTTGACTGAGCATTTGCAAAAAAACATTAATTTGTTGTCCGGTGGACAAAAACAGCGCGTGGCATTGGCCAGAACCTTGGTGATGAATCCAAAGGTTTTGTTGCTGGATGAGCCTTTGAGTGCTTTGGATGGTGTGATTAAAGAGTCAATTAAAGAGCGGATTAAAACCATTGCCAAGACTTTGCATTTGACCACTTTGATTGTGACACATGACCCAGAAGAGGCCATGACTTTGTCAGACAAAATCTTGATTTTAAATCAAGGCAAGATTGCGCAATATGGCACGCCACAACAAATTATTGAGAATCCTGCCAATGATTTTGTAAAAGATTTTATTTTGAATCAATTGCACATTAAGCGCCACAATATTTATCAGCTGTTTGGAGAGAGCGATGCACGCAAAACAGCCTGAGATTAAAGTCATTTATGGCGTTTTATTGTTGTTGTTACTGGCGTTTTTGGCAGTACCCATGCTGGTGTTGCTGCAAAAAGCTTTCATGGTTGATGGCAACATCGACTTTGGGCATTTTTATGCCATTTTAAAAGAAGCCAAGTTCACCCAAGCCTTTGTAAACAGTTTGTATTTGTCATTGGTCACAGCGGTTTTAGCAACAGCTTTGGCCTTTGTGATTGCTTATGCAGTCAACATGACGCACATCCCAGGCAAGCTGAAAAAAAGCCTGCATGTTTTGGTGCAATTGCCAATGCTGTTGCCCACCATTACTTACGGGTTTGTGATTATTTACACCTTTGGCAAACAAGGTTTGCTAACCCAGTTATTGGGGGTGCAAATTTTCAGTGATATTTATGGTTTCAAAGGTTTGTTATTGGGTTATTTGTTGTACACATTGCCCATTTGCTACTTGTTACTGAATAATGCTTTTAAGTATCTGGATAAAAAATTCATTGTGGTGTCGTACATCATGCAAGACAGCCCTTGGCGCCGTTTTCGCACCACATTGCTGCGTCCACTTTTGGGTACGCTGGCTGCTGCCATGGTGCAGGCATTTTTCTTGTCATTTACCGATTACGGTATTCCGGCATCGGTGGGCGGTCGATTTGATGTGGTTGCAACACAGTTATACCAACAAATGCTGGGTGTGAATCCTTCGTTTGCCAATGGTGCGGTGATTGCGTTGATGATGTTATTGCCTGCGATTGTGAGCATTGTGTTATTGCAGTATTTGTCTCGCTTTAATGTGCCCATGAATGTCAATAATCAAATTGAACTTAAGCGTTCACGTTGGCAAGACGGTGTGTTTGGTATCAGTGCCAGTGCAATTGTTTTTGGTGTGGTCGGTATTTTTGTGGTGATGTTCATTGCGCCGCTGACAGAGAACTGGCCCTATATTTTGAAATTCAACAGTTTCACGCTAACCGATGTTTTGCAGTCTGATTCGATGATTAGTACGTATAAAAACTCCGTTATTGTGGCATTTTTAACGGCGATTTTGGGCACCATGATGGCATTTTCTAGTGCGCTGTGTACCACACGCTCGGGTTTGAAAAGCCAAAGTAAATGGATGTTGCAAGCGATGGTGGTCATCACCAATACCATTCCTGGAATGGTGCTGGGTATTGCTTACTTGTTGTTTTTCTCAGGTTCGACTTTACACAATACGCTGATCATCATTGTGCTTTGTAATGTGATTCACTTTTTCTCCACACCGTATTTGATGGCAAAAGATACTTTGGGAAAAATGAACCACCACTGGGAAAGTGCAGCAGGTTTGATGGGGGATTCTTGGCTACAAACTTTGTACCGTGTGATTTTACCCAATAGCAAAACCACGTTGCTGCAGATTTTCACTTATTTGTTTATCAATGCGATGGTAACAGTCAGTGCTGTGGTCTTTATTACCGGCGCACGAACCATGGTATTAACCACCAAGATTAAAGAGCTACAACATTTTGCCAAGTTTGATGAGATTTTCATCTTATCAATCATGATTTTAATCACCAATTTGGCTTTGTTAGCAGCAGTACGAATTTTAGCAAAAGTTTCATTTACATTACCACTGCGACGCTTTGCAGTGAAAGGGAAAGTAGCATGCAGAACACATTAAAAAAGGGCTTTTTATTCACCGCAATGGCACTGGGTCTGATGGCTTGTGGTGGATCAAACGATACCAATAAAGATGCAAACTCAGCCTCAGACGACAACTTAGAACAAGTGGTGATTTACACCAATGCGGATGATGAAGCCAAGCAAGCAATGGATGAAGCATTAAAAGGTGCTGGTTTTGATGGCCAATACATTATGCAAACGTTTGGTACTTCTGAATTGGGTGGACGTTTGTTGGCAGAAGGTAAAAACATTGAAGCAGACGTTGTGACCATGAGTTCATACTTTTTGGACAGTGCACAAAAACAAAACCAAATGTTCGTGCCGCTAAGTTTTAGCTATAAAGCATTGCAAGATTATCCTAATTTTTATGCGCCCATTACCAGTCAAGAGGGTGCAATTATTGTGAATACCCAAGAATTGGCCGATAAAAAATTAACAAAGCCAACATCGCTAAAAGATTTGGGCAAACCAGAATACAAAGATTTGATCTCAATTTCGGACCCAAATGGTTCTTCAACAGCATGGTTATTAACCCAAGCGATTGTTTCTGAATATGGTGATGGTGAAGAAGGCAAAGCCGTGATGAACAGCATCATTGCTAATGCAGGCCCTCATGTTGAGCAATCGGGTTCTGCTCCTTTGAAAAAAGCACGCGCTGGTGAAGTGGTTTTTGGTTTTGGTTTGCGTCAGCAGCCAGTAGCAGATAAAGCCAAAGGCTTGCCAATTGACTTGGTTGACCCAACTGAAGGTAACTTTGCCTTGATTGAAGGTGTGGCTGTGGTTGATAAGGGTGAGAAAACCAATCCCAATGCCATGAAAATGACAGAAGTGATTATCAAACAAGGTCGTCCTGCATTGCAAAAATCGTATCCAAATGCATTGTATGAAGGTGAAGTGACGGACAGCACGCAAAAATCAGCTTATCCAAAAACATTCAGTCAGCCATTGAATACTGAATTATTAGAAAAGCACAAAGCATTTTTCCACAATAAATATTAAGAGTTAAAAGGTTACACGTCATGTTGGCTTACAAATTATTAACACCCGGTCCTTTGACAACCACCAGCACTGTTAAAGAGGCAATGCTTGTCGATCATTGTACTTGGGATGATGAATACAAAAATATCACCCAAGATATTCGTCAAAACTTATTGGATTTGGCTCAGGTTAGCAGTGAAGATTACAGCGCTGTTTTGATGCAAGGCAGTGGTAGCTTCGGTGTGGAATCGGTGTTGACCAGTGTGATTAAAGAGGGCGAAAAAGCTTTGGTTCTGAGCAATGGTGCTTATGGTGAGCGCATTGCGAGCATTTTGGATTATGCCAAAATTGATTACGCTTGGTTGCGTTTGCCATTTGCCAATGCTGCGAATGCAGAAGATGTGGCTACTGTTTTGGCAGAGGATGCAGACATCAAACATGTGATTATGGTGCATTGCGAAACCACCACAGGCATCCTGAACGACATTCAAGCTGTTGGTGATGTGGTTAAATATTATGGTAAAAACTTTATTGTTGATGCCATGAGCAGCTTTGGTGGCATTGAGATTCCGATGAAAGCATGGGGCATTGATTATTTAATCAGCAGTGCCAATAAATGCATACAAGGTGTACCGGGGTTTTCTTTTGTGATTGCCAACAAACAGCATTTAGAAGGCTGCAAAGGCGTGGCACGCAGCTTAAGCTTGGATTTGTATGCACAATACCAAGGCATGCAAGTAGACGGCAAATGGCGCTTCACTTCACCAACGCACACAGTTTTGGCATTCGCCCAAGCATTAAAAGAATTGGCTTTGGAAGGCGGTATTTCAGCACGCCATGCCAGATACCAAGAAAACAATCGCTTAATGCGTGAGCAATTGGCACAAGTACAAATTTTGCCATACATCACACCAGACATTCAGTCGCCATTCATTACTACTTTCTTATTCCCAAAAGGTGAATTCGATTTTGGCAAAATGTATGCCTATGTGAAAGAACGTGGTTTTGCCATTTACCCAGGAAAACTAACCGATGTGGATACCTTCCGCTTGGGCAATATCGGTGAGATTTATCCAGAAGACGTATTGGCTGTTACCCGTGTGATTCAAGACTACATGAAAGAAGAGGCGTAAGCATGGCAACGATTGAAGGGGTTATTTTTGATTGGGCAGGCACAACGGTTGACTTTGGTTGCATGGCACCTGTCCAAGCTTTTGTTGATGCATTTTTGGCTTGGGATGTGGCGGTAACCTTAGATGAGACTCGCGGCCCTATGGGCATGGCAAAACGAGATCACATTGAAACCATGTTGAATATGCCACGCATTCAAGCATGTTTTGTAACAGCACACGGCCGGGATTTTACCCAAGACGACATTGATGCCATTTATGCTGTTTTTGAAGAAAAACTATTGGCCAGCTTAAGTGCTTATGCCACACC
>JASLBZ010000198.1 GCA_030146285.1 Neisseriaceae bacterium
ACCCACAAAATGGCCACCAAAGCTGCAACAGCAAAGCTTTGTAACATTGTCGCTAAGATATTTTTCTTACGAACCATTCCAGCATAAAACAGCGCCAAGCCAGGTATCGTCATAAACAACACCAACAAAGCAGATACCAAAATCCAAGCAGTATCGCCACTATCAATATCTGAGAATGGACGCACCCACTCTAAATCTGCCGCCCTTGCCAATGATGAGAAAGACAATAATAAACAAATAATAAAATAACGCATAAGAATTGACATGTTCAGTCTCCAGTATTCATTAAATTGCCAACTCGCCAGCTTCGCCGGTGCGAATACGGATAACTTCCTCAATATGACTAATAAACACCTTGCCATCACCAATAGTACCCGTTCTTGCCACTCGTATAATGGTCTCCACAATACGCATGACATCTTCATCATTTGCTGCGATTTCAATGCGGATTTTAGGTACAAAATCGACCTCATACTCAGCACCACGATACACTTCTGTATGGCCTTTTTGTCGTCCAAACCCGTTCACATCCATTGTCGTAATGCCTTTAACGCCCTCGTCAGCAAGCGCTTGGCGCAATTGGTCTAACTTAAAAGGCTTAATGATGGCCATAATCATTTTCATGGTTTTGCTCCAGTAACATGGTTAAAAAATGAGGACAAAACACCAACCAATATTGAAGATAGGTACAGCTATATTTTTTTTGTATAAAAACTTTAAGTCAGCCACGTCACCGATAACATCGTTAAACTTACACCGTAAGAAACATACTGAAAAGACAATATAAACAAGGACAAGCGTGACATGATGAAATAAAATACAATGAATTATATTTATCTTAATTTAGATATGAATATGATAATTTTTTGGAAAATAATGTTATTATTTTATTAAAATTAACCAAAAAAAGATGGATATTGGTTATATTTGGCTGAAACTAGCATAAGATGTAACCAATCTTATATTTTGCTGTCTAAAAAAATTTTGATCAATCGATTCAAAGATTAGAGAATCTAAAATCATGTATTTTTCAGGACACACACTTCAAAACATTCAATATTTCATTTCTTTACTTTGAAATTACAATCTTCACAGAGTTGGACATTTATGATCAGTACCATTTTAATTTTGATTGCCTGTATTTTAATTCTAGCAGGCTTATTGGGAACCATTTATCCCGCTCTTCCCGGCTTGCCATTGATGTTTCTTGGCAGTTGGTTATTGGCATATAGCCAAGATTACCAAGTGATCAATGGCTATGTAATACTGGCTTTTGCTGTGATTGCCATTATTGGCACTGCATTGGATTTTGTCGCTGGCATGCTAGGCGCCAAATACACAGGCGCCAGCAAACAAGCCATTTGGGGAAGCTTTATTGGTGCCATTATTGGTGCTTTCATGGGCATTGTTGGCTTGTTTTTAGGCCCTTTGATTGGAGCCGCCATTGGGGAATGGATTGCCATTCGAGATTTACTCAAAGCAGGTAAAGTTGGAATAGGATCCTTTATTGGCTTTATTATTGGCATGGTTGCCAAACTTGGCTGTGCTTTAACCATAGTACTGAGCATTGCGGGGCTGTATGTTTGGCACTGGATTGCCTAATGATTAAACAACAGATACAAAAAAAGCACTTCAAACCGAAGTGCTTTTTTCTTGTGTCTAGCAAGATATCAGCCAATATAAGCAATCATCACCAGTAAAACTACCACAAAAATAATTGACACAACCGCAATGCGCCAAGATGTAAATCGCAGTACTGGCAATGGTGCTGGTAGCTCTTTGTAACCTGTAATCATCGGTGTGATGTAATTTTTCTTTTTAAATACCTTGTACGAAACCACCACCACAACGTGAGCAGTAATCAGCGCCACTAACCACCAAAAAAACTCAGTATGGATGGTGCGAAACCATGTTCCTGTGCTGCTAGAAACCCAACTATTCAAGTAGCCAGAATACAAATAAGTATTTTCATCCGCACTAAATAACCCTGTTATCACTTGCACCAACAAAGCCAAAAGCAATGTAATCACCATCAAAGCGCCAACTGGATTGTGCCCTGGCTGCTGATTTTCACTCAAACGCCCTTGTAAATATGACTTCATTGACTGAGGGCCACGAATGAATTGAGTGAATCGTGAGGTATCACTGCCAAAAAAGCCCCAAGAAATGCGAAACAACAACAAACCCAAAATCAATAGCCCTGCTCGCAAATGCCATGCCATCCAACTGCCACCTTGGTCTGCACTAAACCACATAAAAGGTATCAAAATCACCAATGACCAATGAAAAATTCGTGTAGGCAAATCCCACACCAAAACCTTTTGTTTCATGTACTCTCCAGTCAGTATTACTCGCCATAATTGGCTATCATTCTACCATGCCATTTAAATAGAATAGCCTTAGCCATGCATAATAATGCGATTAGACAACATATCTACCACAAAAAACACTTGCCAATAATATGCTATTGTGATTAAACTCTAAGTATCGAAATACTTCGATAACAAAAGAAAAGAACATCTGCCTCTTGAATTGACATAATCTTGTCATCATATCAAGTTAAGCTTACGAATGTTTTCAAAACCAAAAACAAAAATAGTAGAAGGAAAATTATTATGCAACATCGTCGCAGACAGCATGTATTCCAAGCAGCAAAGAAAAACTTTCAACCCATAACGCCAGTGCAATCAAAAGAAAGCCCAGAATCATCTGGTATCCAAAGCAGTTGTCGTTAATACGTTGCTGACTTTTTAAAAAATACCAAAATGCCGATAGGTCAAGAACCTTATCGGCTTTTATTTTAACATCACCAAAAACACATTAAAACATTAACAAATCAAATATTTCATGGCGGTCCATGCAACAAGCCAACCCACCTTGAACCGCATAGCAAAACACCTGTTTCATCAATATTGACTTCTTTTCCAGAACCGTATAGCTTATCGAAATAATATAAAATTCGATTCAATCAAGAATCATTTAAACAAAGGAGAAGCCATGTCTTCATTCGCTGAACGTCGTCAAAATGCCGTGTCTCGCGGTATTGGTGTTATGTGTGATTTTACTGTTGAAAAAGCCAAAAACTCAGAAATTTGGTCAACAGATGGCAAACGTTATATTGATTTTGCTGGTGGCATTGGCGTGTTGAATACTGGCCATTTGCACCCAAAAGTACAAGCTGCGGTTGCTGATCAATTGCAAAAATTCAGCCACACTTGCTTTCACGTTGTCCCTTACGACCTTTACACCACGGTTGCAGAGAAAATCAACCAACGTGCACCGGTAACAGGCCAAGCCAAAACCATGTTTGTAACCACAGGTGCAGAAGCGGTCGAAAATGCCATTAAAATGGCACGCATGAAAACAGGCCGTCGTGGCGTTATCGCTTTTCAGGGTGCCTTTCATGGCCGCACTAACTTAACATTGGGCTTAACGGGCAAAGTATTGCCATACAAAATGGGTTTTGGTCCCTTTCCTGCTGATGTTCTGCATGCACCTTACCCAAATGAATTGCATGGCGTTAGCACCCAAGAAGCCCTAGATGGCCTACAAAAAATTTTCAAAGTCGACATTGCGCCCACAGAAGTGGCAGCGATTATCATTGAAATCATCCAAGGTGAAGGCGGCTTTAACGTGACACCTTTTGATTTCTTGCAAGGCTTACGTAACATTTGTGATGAACATGGCATCGTGTTGATTTTTGATGAAGTACAAAGTGGCTTTGCTCGTACGGGTAAATTATTTGCAACCGAACACACCGGCGTTAAACCTGACTTAATCACCATGGCAAAATCCATGGCTGGTGGCTTCCCTATTTCTGGCGTGGTTGGCAATGCAGATGTACTAGATGCACCAAACCCAGGTGGATTGGGCGGTACTTATGGCGGCAACCCATTAGGCTTAGCGGCAACAAATGCTGTGATTGATGTTATTGAAGATGAAAAACTGTGTGAACGCGCCAATGTGCTGGGTGATCAATTAAAGGCCCACATAGAAGCGCTGCGCCAAGATTGCCCTCAAATCCGTGTGGTTCGTGGTTTGGGTGCGATGATTGCTGTTGAATTCATGAAGCCAGGCACAAATGAGCCTGATGCTGACTTTGCCAGCAAGGCACAAAAATACGCATTAGAGCATGGTTTGATTTTATTAACCTGCGGCATGTATTACAACGTGATGCGTTTCTTATTTCCATTGACCATTGAAGATGCTATCTTTGATGAGTCATTGCAGATCATTAGCGATGCATTTCATTTCGCTGCAAAATAATAACTTTAAATAATACCAGATGGTCAACATGCCATCTGGTGTCCTTTTTACAATTGTGAGACGCACACCATGCAACTACAAGATCCTAGTTTATTTAAAACAGAATGCTATATTAATGGACAATGGCTAAAAGCCAACGGCAACAAAACTGTCGATGTTACCAATCCAGCAACGGGCGAAGTCATCGCATCAGTACCTCAAATGGGCAAAGAAGAGGCTGAAAGCGCGGTAGCTGCAGCTTATGCGGCACAAAAAGATTGGGCCAAAAAAAGTGCCAAAGAACGCAGCATTATCTTGCGTCGTTGGTATGACTTAATGATGGAAAACCAAGAGGACTTGGGTAAAATTTTAACCTTAGAGCAAGGCAAACCATTGCCTGAGGCCAAAGGTGAAATTGCCTATGGCGCATCTTACATCGAATGGTATGCAGAAGAAGGCAAACGCATTTACGGCGATATCATTCCTAGCCCAGCCCAAGACAAACGCATTTTGGTGACCAAGCAACCTATCGGTGTTTGTGCTGCCATTACGCCTTGGAATTTCCCGAACGCAATGATTACTCGTAAAGCGGCACCGGCTTTGGCTGCAGGTTGTACTTTTGTGATTCGTCCAGCAACCCAAACCCCTCTTTCTGCATTTGCCATTGCAGAATTAGCGCACCGCGCAGGCATTCCTGCTGGCGTGTTCAACGTATTAACCGGCAGCTCAACTGAAATTGGCAAAGTATTAACTGAAGACGACCGTGTGAAAAAATTCAGTTTCACGGGTTCAACTGAAGTGGGCCGCAAATTAATCGCTCAATGTGCTGACACCGTAAAAAAAGTATCCATGGAGTTGGGTGGCAATGCGCCATTTATCGTTTTTGATGATGCCGACTTGGACGCTGCCGTTGAAGGCGCCATGATTTGCAAATTCCGCAATGCAGGTCAAACGTGTGTGTGCGCAAACCGCCTGTATGTACAAGCCGGTGTATATGATGCCTTTATGGAAAAATTCAAAGCCGCAACTGAAAAATTGTCTATTGGTAATGGCTTAACAGCTGGCGTGAACTTTGGCCCTGTGATTGATTCTGGTGCCATTGCCAAAGTCAAAGAACACATTGCTGATGCCCTAAGCAAACACGGTGAAGTGGTTACTGGCGGTAAAGAACATGCTTTAGGTGGCTTATTCTTTGAACCGACCATCATCAAAAATGCAACGCAAGACATGATTGTGTCAAAAGAAGAAACTTTTGGTCCTTTGGCACCCGTATTTAAGTTTGAAACCGAAGAAGAAGTATTGGGTTATGCCAACGATACTGAATTTGGCTTGGCATCATACTTTTACACCCGTGATATTGGCCGTGTTATGCGCGTTTCTGAAGGCTTGGAATACGGTATGGTTGCAGTGAATACTGGTATTTTATCCAATGAAGCTGCCCCATTTGGTGGTGTAAAACAATCTGGCTTAGGCCGTGAAGGTTCTAAATACGGCATCGAAGATTATGTTGAAATTAAATACACTTTGGTGGCATTCTAATTGAAATCTGAATGTTCATCAGTAAAAAAGCCCACCATCTCGGTGGGTTTTTTCTTTTATCTGATTTTAAGTACCTACCCCATTCACATCAAGCAATCATGGCTTTCACATCGACAAATTCATTTTGTCTATTCGTGCGCAGCCCATAAAAATCATTCATAATTTTCGAGTGAAGGAATAACAAAATCCTCATAAAAGTCCAATAAACTGGGTGACACCACACGATTCAAATGGTATCCACAGCATTCCATCAGGATAACCTGCCCCATCTTACCACCCTTTTTCGGTGCAAAATCCAAAAACAAATAACTTGCAATATCAGGAATACAGCAACTTAAATAAAACCATTTTGGATGAAAAATAGGTGTATTTTCAACGGCACCATGCGTCTCATGAATATCAATATGGTAACCTTCTCTTAATTCTTTTAATATTTCAATATTATCATCCGACTGCCAGCTATCCATTGGAATATAAAGGCTATAATCCCAACTGTCTGCATTTTCTGTTGGTAACGAAAAGACAATGTCGCCTTTTTTATCATTTTTATATTGGGTGAATATTGTTAAATCAGGACCATTGCAGTACGAGAAATATTTGAACATTGCTTTCATCTCTGGTGGCAAAGTAATACCATATTTTCTTTCATATATTAAAATTTCATCAGCGGTATAGGGTTTGTGAACTTCATTCTCAATAAATACCGCTTCTGATTGGCCATAAATACGGGCAGATAGCCTCACAATGTCTTGATAAACTTGGTATGCTCTTGCATCAAAATCATTTTGCATTCGATTACCTTTTTCATTAGAAATGACCGGCATAACAAAATGGCATCAGATTAAATAAAAACGTACTTCATTTGATGTTTCAATGATTGAAAATCATTGGCTGATATTCCATTGCTTATCAAAATACACAGCAAATAACACACGATATTATTGAATTATGTTGCTATTTAATGACATAGAAATAAAAAAAAGGTGCTTTTTAGCTTGATTCTTTACTCGAATACCATTGCAATAACACAAGGTTTTTTAGCATAAAACATGGGTGAGCCTAGCTTAAGAAAAATATTGTGCTCACTTAACAAAGCCCCTATTCAGAATTGATGCTTTAAATATTGATTGTTTAAAGAATAAATTAGCAATATGATAAGCAATTGAAGAATTAAAATGAAAAAGGCTTATTCACATGTTAAAGAAACAAATATTGGCGTTCTCAGTGGGCTTAGTACTGTTAACTGGTTGTGCTAGCGAATCTTTTCAGTCTGTAGAGGTTGCAAAAACCAACGCATACAGCACAGCTTACCACGGTCCTAAAACCAACTTGGCCATTGGTCAATTTGTTAATAAATCCAGTTTCCAACAAGGTGTATTTTCTGATGGTTCTGATCAATTGGGTAGTCAAGCCAAGACCATCTTAATGACCCATTTGCAACAAACCAACCGCTTTAACATGATGGATCGTGCCAACTTGGCCGAAATCCAACGTGAAGCTGGCTTTAATAAGCAAGCCAATAATATCAAAGGCGCGAAATACATTGTCACGGGCGATGTGACTGAGTTTGGCCGTAAAAGCGTTGGTGATCAGCAATTGTTTGGCATCTTAGGTCGCGGTAAAACCCAAATTGCCTATGCCAAAGTGAATCTAAACATTGTTGATGTTCACACTTCACAAGTGGTTTATGCAGCACAAGGCGCAGGTGAATACAGCTTATCCAGTCGTGAAGTCATTGGTTTTGGTGGCAGCTCTGGTTATGATTCAACTTTAAATGGCAAAGTATTGGATTTGGCCATTCGCAATGCCGTAGACAATTTGGTCGGTGGTATCCAAAGTGGCTCTTGGCAACCTGCAAACCAATAACAAAAAGGCCAAAACATGAAATCAAAATCGGTTAAATTGGGCTTGGTATTGGTAATGGCTGGGGCTTTTAGCGCCTGTAGCACCTCAACAGAGCCACCGGTATTTTATTGGGGTGATTATCAAAAAGTAGTTTACCAAGGCTTTACGGAAGAAAACGATGTCCAAGAACAAATAGACACCTTATCAAAAAGCATACAAATGGCCAATAACAAAACCTGGCGTGTTGCACCAGGGCTTTATGCTCAATTGGGCATGTTGCAGCTAAAAGCAGGCAACCGCGATGCTGCATTACAAGCTTTTGCCAATGAGAGCACGCTTTACCCTGAATCTGAGCAATACATGAATTATTTGATTAAACAGGTGAAAAAATGATTCTTCACAAAAAAATTAAATGGTTAAGTACCATGGCTTTGAGCATGCTGTTAGTGGGTTGTGCTAGCCCTGCTTTGGATAAAGATTACTCGGCTTTCCAAGCTTCCAATCCTAAATCGATTTTGATTCTACCGCCCATTAACGAATCTCCTGACATGAAAGCCAGCAATAGTGTGTATTCACACGCTTCACTTCCTGTTGGCGAGTCTGGTTACTATGTTTTTCCTGTTGGTGTGGTGCAAGAGACCTTTGCATCCAACGGCTTAACGCAGCCGGAAGACATTCAGAACATTAGTCTGAACAAACTGAATGAGTTTTTCCACCCTGATGCCATTTTGTATTTGAGCATTACCGATTACGGTGCTTCATACCAAGTGATTTCCAGTACTTCAAAAGTCACATTAAAAGGCCGTTTAATTGATGCGAAGACAGGGCAGCAAATCTGGGATGGCAGCGCATCAGCCATTGAGCAAAGTGATACTTCTGGCGGCCTATTGGGTTCTTTGGTTAACGCATTGGTCAAACAAATTGCAGACAATGCCAGCAACCGCAGTCACCAACTGTCCCCTATTGCCACTTATAATTTGCTGTCAGCCAAACACAAAAATGGCTTGTTATATGGCCCTTACTCACCCAAACAAGGTTTGGTATCACCATAAAAAAAACCAAGATTGATTTCAAATCAATCTTGGTTTTTTAAAGTCCATTTTTTGGGTTTCATGCAAATTAGGCTATTGAGGCCACTCAATCAGAACAACACTTCTGTGACACAGAACCAAATGAGTCTCGCCCGAATCCATGTGCAAAAAATCGCTTAGTATTAATGCAAAATTCGATCCAATGCGATAATCAGTTCTTGTGGCTTCAAACGCTTGGTACACAAGACATGAAAAGCTGCCAGCTCCACGCTATTTTCTTCCAAATTAACCTTATGAAAGCCTTTCAGGCTGCCTGTAGCCTTGCCATTGCTATCATACAATGTTGCGGCAGACACTTCTAAGGTTTGTTGTTGACAGTGTGCCGTATACGTAGCCAATGACGACGAATAACCATGAATAATATTTTGGTTAAACAAAGTGCGTCGATTCACTTGCATGGAGGTATTGGTCTTACTGTGGCTATCATAAAAATACCGTGCATCATCCGATGAATAGAACCGAATCCAACGCACACTGTCACTGGCATGCAACAAAGGTGATGCCAATAACAAACATGAAAACAATACAGATTTGAACATTTGTCCCTCTCGTTAACATCGTAAAAGTCAAAAACGACCACACCAACACAATAATAATTAATTTAAAATAAAATCAAATATTTACAAAAACAAGTAACATAACAATGAACCACAACAGCAATGTCATGTCAATTTACTATTGTTAGCGATAAATATTAAAATTTTACAACTATCACAGCCGTACAAACTGGCAAACCACGTGCCTGTACTTTAAAAATTTGCCAACATGCAAATCTTCATTAGCCTTATTGTTGATTGATCTTGATGTGTGTGTTTATGGCCGCCAATTCATTTTGTTTTGGCGGTTTTTTTTGTTTTGGCTTTCAGAAGCTAACACTGCATTTTCATGCATCTTGTTTTTCAAAAAAACCAATGAACATGCAAGCGATTATTGGGCCCAAAGAATGGCCCAAACTTGGCGATTCTCACTTTGTAAAATATTGAAAGTGCGACAAGCAGGTGCAGTGGCCATGACTTCAATACCAATGCCTTTTTGAGACAAAAAAGCACCAATGCGTGGATGCAAGAACTGTTGGAACTCCCCCGTTCCCACCAAAATAATCTCAGGTAACACTTGGTTTTCTAAAGCAGCCTGAAAAAAAGCTTCGTCCAAAGTGGAAAATGATTCAATGGCGATTTGTGAAAATTCACCACCACGCAAACTGAGAATGCCATCATGTTTCACATCATCAATAATAATATTGCCATTCTCGTAATTATCAATACTAACTAAGTTCTCACTTCTGTGTTCGGTAAAATCCATATAACAGTCTTTATATAAACAGGTAATGAGTGCAAATTTAACATATTTACGCTAGCATGTAGTGTTTTACGTACTTCATATTAATGAAAATAAATCAAAAGGCTCAAAAGGGAGTGTACATGAAGCCAATCAATATCGGTATTCTGGGTTTAGGCACGGTCGGCGGCGGTACTGCGACAGTGTTACAAAAAAATGCATCTGAGATTTCTCGCCGTTTAGGCCGTGATGTAAATGTATTTATGGCTGCTAGCCGTGATTTGGATAAAATGCAAGGCATTTGCCCAAGCAACACGATTTTAACAACGGATGCATTTGAAGTGGTTAACCATCCTGAAGTCGATATTGTGCTGGAGCTCATTGGTGGAAGCACCTTGGCAAAAGATTTGGTTTTACAAGCCATTGCCAATGGCAAACACGTTGTCACAGCCAATAAAAAACTCTTGGCAGAACACGGCAATGAGATTTTTGCAAAAGCCGAAGAACAAAATGTAATGGTTATGTTTGAAGCTGCGGTAGCTGGCGGCATCCCTATCATTAAAGCCTTACGTGAAGGTTTGGCTGCCAATGAAATTGAATGGATTGCAGGCATTATTAATGGCACCAGCAACTTCATCTTAAGTGAAATGCGTGAAAAAGGCAGTGATTTTGCCGATGTTTTGCAAGAAGCTCAAGAATTAGGCTATGCAGAAGCAGATCCAACATTTGACATCGAAGGTCATGATGCGGGCCACAAAATTACCATCATGTCGGCTTTGGCTTTTGGCACACCCATTGATTTTGAAAAATGCTATCTAGAAGGCATCAGCAAGCTAGAAGGCAAAGACATTGAATATGCCCAAGAGCTAGGCTACAGAGTCAAACTACTGGGCATTACCCGCAAGACTGCCCAAGGCATTGAATTGCGTGTTCACCCAACGCTTATCCCTGAGAGCCGCCTGATTGCCAATGTTAATGGCGTGATGAACGCTGTTTTGGTTAAAGGTGATATGGTAGGCTCAACCTTGCATTACGGTGCAGGTGCGGGCGCTTTGCCAACAGCAAGTGCGGTGGTGGCTGACATTATCGATATCAGTCGCTTACTGTCTTCAGATGCCGAACACCGTGTGCCCCATTTGGCCTTCCAAGCCAGCCAAGTAAAAGATTTGCCAATTTTACCCATGGATGACATTATCAGCAGCTACTATTTACGTGTCAAAGTAGCTGATGAACCTGGCGTTCTGGCACAAATTTCAAAAACCTTGGCTGAAAACAATATTTCGATTGAGGCTTTGATTCAAAAAGGCTTCTGCAAGAAAAACAGCAGCACAGATGCTGAAATTGTTATTTTGACCCACTCTGCTGTTGAGAAAAACATCAAAACCGCCATTGAAGCCATCGAAGGCTTTACCGATACCAAATCCAAAGTGGTCATGATTCGCATGGAATCTTTGAACGGTTAATATTGATATTCCCCTTTCAAAAAGCCTTTGAACCTTACGGTTTGAAGGCTTTTTTATTGACTTCTTCAAACCACCCGCCCGATTCTTAATAGTAATGATTTTTATTAAAAATAATAACAACGTTAATTTTTGTTATGTTACAATGAAAACAATTCTCATTAACATTAATGTGTTTATTTTAATCAAACAAAAGGGAGTCGTTGTGAATTTTCGAATTAAGGCATTGTGTGCATCATTGGTTTGTATTGGTTTCAGTACCCAAATCTTGGCAAATGACATTAACGCAGTAGAAGAAAAAAATCTTGGCGATATTGTGGTAACTGCCAGTGGTTTTGAACAAACCACCAAAGAGGCCCCTGCTTCTATTACTGTGATTACGGCTGAAGAACTGGTAAAAAAATCATACCGTGATGTGACCGATGCTTTAAAAGATGTTCCTGGCGTGGTGATAACAGGAGGAGGCAGCAGCAGCGACATTAGCATTCGCGGTATGGGCAGCGCCTACACCTTGATTATGGTTGATGGCAAAAAAGTTGACTCTCGTGGCACGCGACCTAATAGCGATGGCTCTGGTATTGAACAAGGCTGGTTACCACCTGTTGAAGCCATTCAACGCATTGAAGTGGTTCGTGGCCCAATGTCTGGTCTTTATGGCTCAGACGCCATGGGTGGCGTGATTAACATCATCACCAAAAAAACCTCCAGCATCTGGACTGGCTCCGTGCGTACGGACATGACCATCCAAGAAGACAGCGATGCTGGTAATACCTACCAAAGCAGTTTTTATGTTTCAGGCCCAATCATTCAAGACAAACTGGGCATTCGTGCCACTGGACTTTATTCACATCGAGATGAAGACAAAATCTACAACGGACGCAGTGAACAAAAAATGCGTTCAGGCAGCGCCACCTTATCTTTCACTCCTGATGACAACAATACTTTTGATTTAGAAGCCAGTCGCTCCATTCAAAACCGCAACAGCTCTGTTAACAAAAGCATTGAGAACAAGCCCAATAAAAATGGAAAATACCCAACTGATTCTTACTCCAATTATTACCGTAACTTATACAGCCTGACCCATCGTGGTTATTATGAAAACTGGAGCACCCATTCTTATATTCAACAAGAAGCAAATGAGAATGACACTCGTAAAATGAAAAGCACCAATACCATTTTCAATACGCAAAACCAACTCACACTGGGAAGCCATCATTTATCAGTGGGCGGTCGCTACCAGAAAGAAAAAATTGAAGATTTGAATAACAAATTGTCTGAAAATGGCAAAAAAATCAGCAATATTGATCGTTATAGCTGGGCATTATTTGCGGAAGATGAATGGAAAATTGCAGACACTTTTGCACTCACCTCATCGGTTCGTTATGACAAAGATGAGAACTTTGGCTCTCATGTAACACCCAAGTTATATGGTGTCTTCACCCCAAACGACAACTGGACCATCAAAGGTGGTGTTTCTACTGGTTATAAAACACCCTCATTGCGGGCATCATCTCCAAATTGGGGACAAGGCACTGGTGGTGGCTCTAGAAATGGGGTTATTTTTGGCAATCCAAGCTTAAAACCTGAAAAGAGCATGAATACCGAAATCAGTTTTTTGTGGTCAAATGACGACAAAGACATCAATGCTGGTATGACCTTATTTAACAGTGATTTCAAGAATAAAATTACTGAGTTTGGCATCTGTGACAATGATCCAGAAATCTCTTTACCAGCATGTAGCAATATGCCCAAATACAGCACTTATGATTTCGCTCGCTCACGCACCAATGTCGATAAAGCAACCATGCGCGGTGTCGAAGCGACATTTGATTGGATGATTACCCAAGATTTGAAATTCAATAGCAATTATACCTACACCCAATCCAAACAAAAAAGTGGCGAGTTCAAAGGAAAACCTTTGAATCAAATGCCAAAACACATGGTTAACATCGGCTTAGACTGGAATTACAACGAGCAGCTTAACTACTGGAGTAAAATGAACTTCCGCAGTAAAACATCTGAATACTTCAGCAGAACATCCATGAAACAAGGCACGCCTTCTTATACTTTTGTTGATGCCGGCGTCAGTTACCAGCCCAACAAAAACGTGCAATTAATAGGTGGTATTTACAATATCTTTGATAAAAAAATTCGATACTCTGATTATGGAACCACCTTAGATGGTCGCCGTTACAACATCGGTATGACTTATAAATTCTAAAGCCATATTTCTTGTTTCATCAAAATCAGCTTCCTAATCACAGGCCATCTACAGCAGATGGTCTGTTTTTATGCTTTTACAGGTTGCCTATATCGTCATATACTCAAAAATCTTGTTTTAACGGAAGTTCAATAGATGATTACCATTTCAGATACCTTGCATCAATCTGCTTTTGTGGGCGCATTGATTGGTGCTTTAGGCGCGATGTGCGCGGTATTTTTAGATCGTTTTTTACAAAGACGCAAAGACAATCGCAATATTGAGCGATTGTTGAAATTAATTTTGTTGGAAATCGACGGCATTCATGACAAAACCATTGAGTTCATCTCTGAAATCAAGGTTATTTCTGATTTGGAAAGCTTACACAGCAAACAAGATTACTTTTCCAAACACCTGGTTTACAATGAAAATTTATTTTTTATTTACAAAAACAACTTACCTGAGCTGTCATTATTGCAAGATGAAGAGAAACTCAAATTAATTTATTCTGTTTACCATTATTTATTTGTTTTTTTAGACAGCTTAGAAACCAATATTGATTTGCAAGGCTTTGTCCGTGACATTCAACGCCAATTAAAAATGCATGATGGACAAAATGCTGAAAAAAACCATGAAAACACCCTCTTGGTGAATCACAAAGAATCTGAAATGTACAACCACTTTCAATCGTATGTCAGCGATTATGTCTTACAACTTGAAGTCGCCATCAACCAGCTACATGCCTATGAACAAGCCCACCCTTTATTATCCGATATGAACTGGATCCAACGCATTGGTTCTGTATTTAAAAAACACCCATAAACAAATGGGTGCGTGATGAAAACAGACACATCTGAATATTGCTTCTACCCCAGACGC
>JASLBZ010000231.1 GCA_030146285.1 Neisseriaceae bacterium
CCGTTAAAGCAGTAAAATCTTTACCCAAAGAAGTGGTTGGCTTGTCTGTTCCTGGCATGCCTGTAGGTAGCTTGGGTATGGAACAAGGCGATACAAAAGAAGCCTACCAAGTCATCAGCTTTACCCAAGATGGTAAACAATCTGTCTTTCAAGAACATTAAAAAAATACAACACACACAACAAAAAAACGACCTCCTAAAAAGGTCGTTTTTTATTTTTTAACAAATCCATAAAATGAGGCACTGTAATATGGGTTAAGCGCCAATGCGTCAATTGTTGGCGCGAAAACAACAGCTTAATCATTTCATTGTCATGCTCTTTTGACGGTACTAAAACAGTAAAGGTATTGAAATTGGTGTAATGCCAACGCACACGACTGGTGTCCGTTTGATGATTTCGCGCGTCTTTACTTTGTGCATCATTGGCCTGCTCTTGTCTTGAAATATCTGCCAAACTTGGCTGCTTTGTCTGGTGAATGCTTTCTAGCACAATCTGCAAACCATTTTTAACCCAATATTCTTGATTCTCTTGATCATTAAGCACATCAGCAACTACCCCTGATTGCATAATTTTATCCACATGCTTTCCCAGAAGAGAACTGTAAGCCCCCAATGAAGCCTTGGCTTCTTGACTCACTTGTTCTTTAAAACCCTTCGCAATGGCTGTTGTATCGACATACTTCATTAAACTGTCCGTGTCTTGCTTGTCCACGGCTTGTTTGATCTGGTACATCGCAATAAAAGGCGATATGCCCACATACACAACGCCCAGTAATACCAGCACCATTGCCAATCGCAATATTGTTTTCATTTTAATTTTTTCTTTTGAATTGGATGATGGGTATTTTATAACAATACCCTCAAAAATGCCCAGCTAGCCAAAACTCGCTGGGCATCACTATGCGCATATGATTTACATGGTTTTGTTTAAAGCTTGCTCCAAATCCTGCCAAATGTCTTCTACATCTTCAATCCCAATTGAAAATCGCAATAAACCCTCACGAATACCCAGATTGGTTTTAACATCATGGCTCATGCCACTGTGCGATTGGGTATAACTGTGATTCACCAAACTTTCAACACCACCTAAGCTGGCCGCCAATTGGAAAATATTGAAATTTTTGACCACTTCATTGGCCGCAGCAATGCTGTTATTTTTTAAATATACCGAAACCACACCACCAAAGCCACGCATTTGTTTTTTGGCCAACTCATGGTGTTCATGTGTGGGCAATCCTGGATAAAAAACCATTTCAATGGCGGGATGCTGAGTTAAGCGCTCGGCAATAATCTGTGCATTGTGCACATGTCGATCCATGCGCACACTCAGTGTTTTAATGCCTCGCAAAATCAAAGCGCAATCCATCGGCGCTGCAACTGCACCGGCTGCAATCTGCATGGTTCTTATTTTTTGGCCAATGGCTGCTTCTCGTGCAACAGCAATACCCATTAAGACATCTGAGTGTCCACACAAATACTTGGTTGCCGAATGAACCAAAACATCCACACCAACATCAAATGGTGTTTGCAAATACGGCGTGGCAAATGTGTTGTCAATGCCCACCAATGCACCTTTTTCATGTGCAATTTTCGTGAGTGCCTCAACATCAACCAATCGCAGCAAGGGGTTGCTTGGTGTTTCCAACCAAACCAATTTGACAGTTTGCTTGCTAAGAATCTCTTTTAAATGATCTGGCTCGGTTAAATCTGCAAAAATAACATGAATGCCCCAATGCTTGTACACATCATTTAACAAATCATAAGAGCCACCATAAATATCCGCAACAGCAACAATCGTATCTCCTGGCTGCAAGAGACTGCGCCAAACCACATCAATGGCGGCCATGCCACTGGCGAATGCAAAACCAGATTCGCCTTTTTCCAAAGCGGCAACCGTATCTTCTAAAATTTTTCTGGTTGGGTTTTGCAAACGTGAATAACGAAAAGGAATGGACTCATTAATCTCTTTCATTGCAAACATGCTGTTTTGGTAAATCGGTGGCATCAAAGCTCTATTGTGTTCATCCACTTCGTAACTGCTGTGAATTGCCTCTGTCGCAAACTTCATGGGTACGCATCCTTATGATCAGTCGGTATTAATAACAATACTACTGGCATTGTTCAACATCGGGTAGTCCTGAAATACAAAAACAAAGCCTTTTTCTTCGATTCTATGATGATTATTTTTAATGTTGTAATAGAAGTTTTTCATTCACATCAATGATCCAATAAATCCAGATGCCAACACGACATAATCATTTGATTTAAATCAAATGATTATGTCGTGTTTTATGATTTTCTGGTTTTTTTGTCATCTTGCTAACATTATTGTTTGTCTCGGTTACCATTGCGAGCAGAATCAAGCTCTTGTATACTCGCCTGCTAGTCGATAGATGAGAGCTGTTATTATTCAAGTGCGCAGGAAGCTCATGTATCACCAAAATGATTTATAAAGGATTTTCTGTACATGAATGCCATTGCTGATGTTCAAAGCAGCGTCGATATTCGCAACTTTGCTATTAACCAAGTGGGTATCAAAGATTTGCGCTTTCCTGTGTCTATTCTTAGTTCTGAAGGCGGTCAAAATACCGTTGCCTACCTAACAATGACCGTTTTTCTTCCTGAACACCAAAAAGGCACGCACATGTCGCGCTTTGTGGCCTTAATGGAAGACAATCGTGAAGCCATTGACGCCAAACAACTGCACCATTTAACAAAAAAGATGGTGGATTTATTGGAATCCCACTCAGGTAAAATTTCGTTAAAATTCCCATTTTTCCGTCAAAAATCAGCACCTGTGTCTGGTATTAAAAGTTTATTAGACTATGATGTCACCTTAACAGGCGAAATCAAAAATGGCAGCTATGAATCAAGCTTACAAGTCTTGATCCCAGTGACTAGCTTGTGCCCATGTTCGAAACAAATTTCAAACTATGGCGCGCATAACCAACGCTCACACGTCACCATTACGTTGAATACAGTGCAAAATGCACACATCAACATTGAAGAAATCATTGACTGCGTTGAAGAACAAGCTTCTTGCCAACTATACGGTTTACTAAAACGCCCTGACGAAAAATTCGTCACCGAACAAGCTTATGACAACCCTAAATTTGTCGAAGACATGGTTCGAGATGTTGCAGTGGCTTTAACCCAAGATGCCCGCGTGAAATCATTCACTGTTGAAAGTGAAAACTTTGAATCGATTCACAACCACTCAGCTTATGCATTAATCAGCTATCCATAAAACCGCAGTCCTCTTTGCATTAGGGCTGCTTGCTCAACTAAAAAGAGGACGTTGTTTTGAAAAAAACGATTTATCTATTATTGGTATTTTTCTGTAGCCTGTTTGTGAGTTTTTCAGCCCATGCTGAAATTGATCCAGACAGCCTTTTGCCTGCAGATGAAGCTTTTATTCCTCAACTGTTTAACAGTAACAATGGTCTGTCTTTGCAGTTTACCGTTGCCGATGGTTACTACCTTTACAAAAGCAAAATTGAATTTATCACTGAGCCAGAGGTGGCTTTACAGGCTGCCTCTTATAGCCCAGCCATCACCAAAGAAGATGATTTTTTCGGTAAACAAGAAGTGTATTATCGAAATGCTGTGATTAATATCCCCTACCAAACACCTTATCGTTCACCATTTCAGTTCAAACTTAGCTACCAAGGCTGTGCCGATGTTGGCATTTGCTATCCACCCGTTGAAACCACTTTTTCAGTTGAGAATCTCGGGTTAATTAACAACAATAGTGCAGCGCCACCCAAAGGCTTTAATTTCAAATCGGGCAACAGTGACATGTCCAGTCCAGTCCCGAAAAAAAGTGACGCTCATGGCTTTACCTTATCTTGGGATACCTTAAGCGCCAATTTGTTGGCGTTTTTTATTGCGGGTTTGGGTTTAAGCTTTACGGCCTGCATGTACCCTCTTTTGCCCATTGTTTCTAGCATTGTGGTCGGAGACAAAAGCAGCAGTAAGAAAAGGGCTTTTTTACTGTCCATGGTCTATGTACAAGGCTTGGCGCTAACCTATACCATCGTAGGTGTAATCGCAGGCCTAACCGGTGCTTTACTCACCGTCTGGTTGCAACAAGCTTGGGTCGTATTAAGTGCATCGGTTTTAATGGTGGTATTGGCTTTGGGTATGTTTGGCATGATTAATATTCAATTACCCAGTGCCATTCAAGCCTACTTCCAAAATCAAAGCAGCCGTTTGTCCGGTGGTAAAATTGCTTCGGTTTTTGGTATGGGCATGATGTCAGCTTTAATCATCGGTCCTTGTGTGGCGCCGCCTCTGGCATTGGCTTTGGGTTATATCGGCAGCACAGGAGATGGCAGCCTAGGTGGCTTGGCATTGTATGCCTTGGCTTTGGGCACTGGCGCGCCATTGGTCTTTATCGGGACTTTTGGTGCCCACTTCCTACCTAAAGCTGGCAATTGGATGAATGGCATTAAATACTTCTTTGGTGCGATTTTACTGGCTGTTGCCGTGTATTTGGCAACCCCTTTTATTCCCTACATCGCAGCTGTTTTGGCTTATGCTGCCATTGTTTTGGGTTTAGGCTCTGCGCTAATCTACGCTGGCTTACAAGCCAAAACAGCATGGCTTGCCGTGATTTTGGGTATTGCCATTAACCTATTTGGCTTGTATTTTGCCATCCAAGGCACCAATCAAAAATCCACCATACTGCATGAATTTGTCACCTTGATTCCGGAAACGGGAGAACACAAAGCTCGCTTCAAAACCACGGAAGAATTAAACAATGCCATAGCAACTGCGTTTAAAGACGATGCAAGCAAACCCGTTCTTGTCGATTTTTATGCTGATTGGTGTGTGACTTGCAAGGAAATGGAAGCCAAGACCTTAAGCCAAGAATCGGTACACAATACTATTGATATGGATCGCTTTTTCACCATAGATGTGACTGACAATACGCCAGAACAACAAGCTTTATTAAAAGAATACGGTTTATTTGGCCCACCGGGCATCTTTGTCCTGAACCAAGATGGCACTCGCAGCAAGCCATTATTGGGCTTTGCACCGGCAGATGAATTTATCCAGTGGTACCAAGAGCAAACACAACAATAAACAACATAAGCCACCTTAAAAAGGTGGCTTTTTTTTTGCCTTTAAAATACGGCAATCACTTCATGAGAGCACAAAAAAGCAGCCTTTTATAGGCTGCTTTTGATTCAATCAATCGAAGTATCTTACTTGGCTTGCCAAGTGTCTTTTAAAGTCACAGTGCGATTGAAGATTGGCATTTCACCTTGCACATGGTCATAGCGATCGGTTACAAAATAACCTAAACGCTCAAACTGGTAGCGCGTCTCTGGTGGCAAGTCATTTGCCACAGGTTCTACCCAAGCTTCAATTTGTGTCATTGAGTTAGGGTTAATGAACTTACAGAAGTCTTCATATTGGCCATCGGCACCGCGCACTGCATCAGGGCGTTCTACAGTAAACAAGCGATCGTACAAACGCACTTTGGCAGGAACAGCATGCTCAGCTGATAGCCAGTGAATCACGCCTTTGACTTTGCGACCTTCAGGCTTTTTGCCTAAGGTATCGTGGTCGATGCTGCATTTTAAGCTAATAACTTGGCCGTTTTCGTCTTTAATGACCTCATCACACTTAATCACATAGCTGTAACGCAAGCGCACTTCGCCACCTTCAATCAGGCGTTGGAAGCCTTTAGGTGGGTCGATTGCAAAGTCATCTGCTTCAATATAAATATGGCGGCTGATTTGAACTTCACGTTCGCCCATTTCTGGGTGGTTCGGATGGTATGGTGCGCTACGGCCTTGGGTTAAGGCTTCATCGTAGTTGGTTAATTCTACTTTAATGGGATTTAACACAGCCATCATGCGTGGTGAGGTATTTTCCAAGTCCTCACGCACTGCACCTTCTAGAACGCTCATGTCCACCACGTTTTCGCTTTTAGAAATACCAACGCGTTTCACAAACAAGCGCACACCTTCTGGTGTATAACCGCGGCGTCTCATGCCTGAAACGGTTGGCATGCGAGGGTCATCCCATCCACGAACGTGACCATCAACAACCAATTGGTTTAATTTTCGTTTTGAAGTCAATGCATACAACAACTCTAAACGTGAAAATTCATATTGGTGTGGGTGGCTTGGGCTGGCAATATTGTCCAAAACCCAATCATATAGTGGGCGATGGTTTTCAAACTCAAGTGAGCACAGTGAATGGGTAATGTTTTCAATGGCATCTGAGATTGCATGGGTGTAATCGTACATAGGGTAGATACACCATGCATCACCTGTGCGATGGTGATGAACACGGCGAATGCGGTAAATCACAGGGTCACGCAAATTGAAGTTAGGCGCAGCCATGTCAATTTTCAAACGCAAGGTTTTGCTGCCATCCGGAAACTCACCTGCACGCATGCGGGTAAACAAATCCAAATTTTCTTCAATAGAGCGTGCGCGATAAATGCTGTTTTTACCTGGCTCTGTTAAGGTACCACGATAAGCACGCATTTCTTCTGCATTCAACTCATCTACATAAGCCTTACCATCTTGGATCAACTGAACGGCAAAATCATACAATTGTTCAAAGTAATCTGAAGCAAAACGAGGTTCACCATTCCACTGGAAACCCAACCACTCAACATCTTCTTGAATCGCACGCACATATTCGTCTGATTCTTTTTCTGGATTGGTGTCATCAAAACGCAAATTGCACAAACCATCGTAGATGTGAGCCAAACCAAAGTTCAAACAAACACTTTTGGCATGACCAATGTGTAAGTAACCATTTGGCTCTGGTGGGAAACGTGTGTGAATGCGTTCATGTTTTTGACTGGCTAAATCATCTTCAATAATGGTGCGAATAAAATGATTATCCGCAAACTCGTCTTTATTCATTGTCATTGCTTCAAAACCCTAAATTCAATCAGGTTATTGTACCTGAGATTGACACAAAATAACAAAGTCTGTGTTCTGCATTTTATTGCGGTTGCACAAAAAAAAACGCCTTAATACCAAATTGGCATTAAGGCGATGTTTTTGTAGCTGCATTTACAAAATGGGATTACTCACTGGCTTGTGCACTGGCTTCTTTTGGTGCTTCTTTCACCACATCGTCAGATCCAGCAGGCGCTGCAAACCATTTATCAAAAATAACTTGGTACTCGCCCGAAGCCTGAATATTGGCCAAGCCAGCGTTCACTTTGGCTTGTAAATCATCGGTGCGACCTGGTTTGAATGCAAAACCATAGTATTCAGTTTCAAAACTTGGGTCCACAATGGTGCGGAATTTAGAACTAGCATTGTTGGTAACAAAGTTTTGAATGACACCATTATCACCCACAGAAGCTTCCACACCACCGGCTTGCAATTCTTTTAGTGCCAAAGGCATGCTTTCAAAACGTTTGATGTTTTTGCTTTCTTGCCCTTGTAATTTTTGCATCACCAAATCACCGGTCGTGCCGTTTTGTACAGATACCATGCGATTTTTCAAATCATTAAAACTCTTAATGTCATTGCCCTTTTCACCAACAACAATCATTTGTGTGGCTTCAAAATACGGCTCAGAAAAATCCATGGCCTTTTTACGCTCATCGGTAATCGTCACACTAGAAGACACGATATCCGCATCACCTTGGTTCAATTTGGCAAAAATGCCTTCCCAAGGTTGGTTTTGGTAAGTGAAATTTAAATTCTGGTCGGCTGCTACCGCAGCAATCACATCTTTGGAGAAACCAACAACATTGCCTTTATCGTCTTGGAATTCAAATGGTGCGTAAGCTGCATCAAATGCCACCACGTAATTTTTGCCATCATTACTTGCACCTGAGGACGCTGCAGCTTGCTTACTGTCTCCTCCGCCACAAGCCGTTAAGCTTACCGCTGCCATCAATACTGCTGCACTTACAATTTTCTTGGTCACTCTCATGTTATCCCTCTTCTTTGCCGAAATAAAAGTTTTCAATGTTTGCCATGTCATTACCAGCATCATTGATTTTATGCATTTTCTTGTTGATAGCATTCAATACTGCAATGCGTCTCGTTACTGTATATGATTTACGCATGGTCTTAAAGTACTATTGTTTCACTTTGCATATTCCATACAAAAAAACACCACAATTTTATACTTTCTTACATTTTAGTGTTTCATATCAGCCAATTAATGCACACTATTACCATGCTATGGCAATCTGCAGCCACAATTTGATACATCATGCTAGAATCTTCACACGACTTTGTCTTGCTTAGGGATACCATGCTGTATTTACACCAATCCAACCAACTCGAAACACTGGCCAGCGTTCTGGCGACCATTCACGCGAAAGTGCCATTAAGTGGTGCATTCACCCCAGAACACATCGTGGTGCAAAGCCAAGGCATGCGTCGTTATATCAATCGCTTCTTGGCACAAGAAAATGGCATTGCTGCCAATTTGCAATTCAGCTTACCTGCGGGTTTTAGTTGGAAGCTCATGCAACAAGTCATCCCCAATCTGTCTGCCTTAAACCCATTCTCACCACAAGTTTTGCAATGGCGTCTGGTGGAAATCTTGCAAAGCCAAGCTTTAGAGCAAGAAAAACCAGCAGCTTGGGCACAATTGCAACCTTATCTGTCCAGTAGCGCCAATGCCTTGTATGACTTAAGTGGTCAGTTGGCTGATATTTTTGACCAATATTTGGTCTACCGCCCGCATTGGTTAGATGCGTGGCAAAATGGTGATTTATTGGATTTGGGCAAAGACGAAGCTTGGCAACAAGCCCTTTGGCAAATGATTGCCAACGATGGCCATGCTCACATTCCTCATCGAGCCAAACTTTGGCAAGATTTACTCAGCAATATCAATGCCTCACACTTGCCCGAACGCATTAGTATTTTTGGCATTGCAGCCATGGCACCCATGTATGTTGAATTGTTTCAAGCCATTGCCAAGCATGTTGATATCCACATTTTTGCCTTGAACCCTTGTCATGATTATTGGTATCAATTGCTTGAGCCTGAGCAAATTTTGCAAC
>JASLBZ010000008.1 GCA_030146285.1 Neisseriaceae bacterium
TTTACAGTGGTTTTTTACTGCTTTTGTCTATTTGTCTTGCCATCACTTTTGCGATGTTATTGCAAAATCCATGGCGCAGCAAAGACAGCACCATCACGGTGTTGCTGGCCATGATTTTGGCATTGCCCTTGTGTTTGCTTTGGCCTTACGCACTTTATAAAACCAATATCAGTGCTTTTGATACATGGTGGCATTATTATTCTTTTGCCGATTATGGTGGTATTGCCAATGGCAGTATGCGCTTTTCGTTGCCGTATTATGCTGAGAATGTTTTATGGTATGCATTACCTGCATGGCCATTGGCTATTTGGACTTGGGTCAATAAAAAGCAAGTCGATAAAGAAATCTTTCAATTGACGGTGACGTGGTTGCTTATTGCAACATTGGTGTTGGCAACCTTGCCTAAGGAATATACTGAGAATACCATCTTGTTGCTGATTCCTTTGGCGCTTTTGGGTGCAGCACAATTGGATTCTTTGCGCCGAGGCGCAGCGGCTTTTCTAAACTGGTTTGGCATCATGACATTTGGTCTGTTGGCATGTTTTATTTGGGTTGGGTTTTGGGCGATGAACCAAGGCTGGCCAAGCAAGCTAGCAGAGCGTGCTGCCTATTTTAGTCCTTATTACAAACCAGATTGGGATTGGTTTCCCATTCTTGTTGCTGTGAGTTTTACGCCATTGTGGCTTTGGGCTGTGACCCGTAAAAACATCAAAGGCCGTCAAGCGGTGACTAACTGGGCAGCTGGGGTGACCTTGGTTTGGTCTTTGTTGATGACCATTTATTTGCATTGGTTGGATGATGCGAAAAGTTATCGACCCGTGGTATTGCAAATGGAGCAATCATTGCCTGAGTCATTGAAAATTGATATCGCTAAAAAACAAGTTTGCATTGGCGTTGAAAAAGACAATATGAGCATCATTTTGCCTTGGCAGACATATGGATCTGTGGGGTTAAATTGGGATGAAAACGCTTATTGCCAGTATCGAATGATTGTTGGTAAAGACAATGTACTGGCGATACAAAGCAGTAAAGCTTGGCACATTGTGTGGCAAGGTGCTCGTCCAAGAGAAAAACATGAATGGTTTGCACTGGTCAAAACCACGGTGCAGAACGAAACCGAATAAAAGCGGGTGATGGGTGCATTTGACTGCCATGGTGGTCAATCATTGTTGCTTAAAAGCGGTTGGCAACATGTTAAAATGGCCGTTACCGATGTTAACTTTGTAATACAGGAATAAAAAATGAGCTCAGTGGACACACAACAAAATACCGTGAATCAAGATCCGGCTGAAATTGAGAAATTCAGCCAATTAGCACACAAGTGGTGGGACATGGACAGTGAATTTCGCCCACTGCATGAAATCAATCCACTGCGCTTAAGTTTTATTACCGAATATGCAGATTTGCTTGGCAAGGATGTTGTGGATGTGGGGTGTGGTGGTGGCATTTTGACCGAGGCTTTGGCTAAGTCAGGTGCGAGTCATGTTTTGGGAGTGGATTTGGCGCAAAAGTCTTTGAAAGTGGCGCAATTGCACGCTTTAGAGACTGAGCTTAGCAATGTGAGCTATGAGTGCATTCCTGTGGAAGCATTGGCTGAAAATAAACCTGCTCAATTTGGTGTGGTCACTTGCATGGAAATGCTAGAACATGTTCCTGATGCTGCCAGTGTTGTGCGGGCCTGTGCCAATCTGGTTGAGGAGGGCGGTTATGTTTTCTTTTCAACATTGAATCGAAATCCAAAGTCTTATGTTCAGGCCATTATTGGAGCCGAGTACTTGTTAAAACTCATGCCCAAAGGCACACACGATTATAAAAAGTTCATTACCCCAGCTGAATTAACACGCATGTGCCGTCAGGCAGGTTTAGAAGTGCTTAGCTACCGTGGCTTGACTTACAATCCATTGAACAAGGTATACCGTTTAACCAATAATATTGATGTGAATTACATGATTGTTTGTCGTAAAGCATAACATCATCAGATTGGACGATGGCATGGTGTAAACCATGCCTTTTTTATTAGTATTTTTACTCTAAATAAGCTAAAATACGCATTCGTTTCTATCTTTTATGTTTTTAAAGCAGCCTGTTAAGGGTGCTTCTTGGTGCGAGAGTGCCAGCAAAGGTTTCGCATGTTAATGATTCTTCGCACCATCATCGTTGTGGTTTATTCACTATTGGTATGCTTAACATCGTTTGTTTATTGTGCTGTGACATTCAAAAGCACCAACAATGTGATGATTTTTGGACGTTTATTGGGTAGGTTGTCATCTGTATTTGGGTTAACAATGATTAAGCGAGTGCCCAAACAAGAAGGCGAATACCGTGCCTGTATTTATGTGGCCAATCACCAAAACAATTATGATATGGTCACCATGTCTGGAGCAGTACAACCTCACACCGTTACCGTGGGTAAGAAAAGCCTATTGTGGATTCCATTTTTTGGTTTGTTGTATTGGATTACGGGCAATATCTTAATTGATCGCAACAACCGCAGCAAAGCCCGTGACACCATCGCACAAGTGGCAGAGCAAATTCAAACCCGCAATTTGTCTATTTGGATGTTCCCAGAAGGAACGCGCAGTCGTGGTCGTGGTATTTTGCCGTTTAAAATGGGTGCATTTCATGCGGCCATTGCTGCAGGCGTGCCTATTGTGCCCGTTTGCATGTCGGACACCAATAACCAAGTTAATTTGAATCGATGGAATAATGGTACGGTGATTGTTGAAGTATTGGACCCGATTGATACCAGTATTTATGCACCGAATCAGGTTCGTGAATTGGCAGAGCATTGCCGACAAATCATGGTGGCCAAGATTGACGAGCTGACCCAAGAAGCCCGTGGTTATGGTTTGAATGACAGTGATGGTCATTGGGTCGAGAAAACCAAATAAGACCACATTGGGGGTATTAAAAAAGCTTGTTAATCACAAGCTTTTTTGTTTTTCAGGCTGCTTTAAGCTGGAGCGGTTACCGATTCTGGTAAATGAACTTTTAGCATTTGTAGGGCAAAAACAACCGCTTGCGTGCGGATTTCTTGGCGAGAGCCTTTGAATGTTTTTTGTTGGGCGCGAATGCGCTGTTTGGAGGCCAAGCCAAACCAAACGGTGCCAACTGGCTTTTCTTCTGTACCTCCATCTGGGCCAGCAATGCCGCTAATGCTCATGGCAAAATCAGCCTTAGATTGAATCAATGCTCCCAGTGCCATTTCACGAACCACTTCTTCACTGACAGCACCATAAGCACGTAAGGATTGTGCATCCACATTGAGCAATTGTTGTTTGGCTTCATTGCTGTAAGTGACAAATCCCATTTCAAACCATTCAGAGCTGCCAGGCAAACAGGTTAATTGGGAAGCCAGTAAACCACCAGTACAGGATTCAGCACAGGTGATTTTGAATTGATTGTGTCGCAACGTGTCGGTGATGTCGCGCAAAAGAGTTTCAAACATGGTGTGTCCTAAAGTGATTAATCAAACCGTTAGTAGAGGCATCATGCTCCAAATGTTTATCACTATAGCATAACTCAGGCTCGATTTTGGCAGCCAATACTTTGCCATATTCGACACCCCATTGATCAAATGAGTTAATTCCCCAAACCACGCCTTGCACAAAAACCTTATGTTCATAAGCAGCTAACAGCATACCAAGGTTAAATGGGGTGACTTTATCCAGCATGAACATATTGCTAGGTTGGTTGCCTTTGAAGAGTTTTTGAGGCATCAATTCATCTCTTTTTATGCCACTTAAATGCGACAGTTCTGCATAAACCTGGGTTTCTGTTTTGCCTTGCATTAACGCTTGGGCTTGGGCCAGTGCATTGGCAACCAATGTAGCATGTTGATCACTGGGGTAGTGGCTGTTGACAGGAACAATAAAATCAGTGGGAATTAAGCGTGTGCCTTGGTGCAATAATTGAAAAAAAGCATGTTGGCAATTAACACCTTCTTCACCCCAAATAATCGGCCCGGTATCAAAGTCCAAATGCGCACCAGAGCGGCCGTAGCTCTTGCCATTGCTTTCCATATCAAGCTGTTGCAAATGGGCAGGGAAGCGACGCAAGCCGTGATCATAAGGAATCACAGCATGGCTGTGGGCAGCATAAAAAGTATTGTACCAAAGCCCAATTAACGCCATTAAAACGGGAATGTTTTGTAAGAAAGGGGCTTCATAAAAATGGGCATCCATTTCACGAGCACCATCCAAAAAAGACATGAAGTTTTGTGTGCCAATACTGCACATGAGACTCAAGCCAATGCTGGACCAAACTGAGTAGCGACCGCCCACCCAGTCAAACATCGGAAAAACATGATCAGGGTGAATGCCAAATTCCACGGCTTTGGCAATGTTGCTACTGATGGCAACCATGTGTGAGCCAATGGCCGCCACAGGCAAAGATTGCAATAGCCAATCTTTGGCAACCTGGGCATTTTTTAAGGTTTCCGGGGTGGTGAATGATTTACTGGCGACAATAAACAAAGTGGTATCGGGGTTTAATTGTGCTAGCAATTGCTGCAATGGTGCACCATCGACATTGGCAATAAAGTGCGTGTGAATGTGTTGACTTTGGTAGGCTGATAGCGCTAAGCAGGCCATTTGTGGCCCCAAGTCCGAGCCGCCAATACCAATGTTAACCACATCGGTAATCACATGTTGCTTGTAACCTGTGTATTGCCCTTGGTAAACAGGCTGAGCAAAGTTTAGTGCCTTGTTTAAGGCTGCCTGAATTGCAGGAACCACATTGATACCATCGACCACAATATTGGCATCAGGCATCGCTCGAAGTGCGGTGTGCAAGACGGCGCGGTTTTCACTGGTATTAATCGCAACACCTGTTCGCATGTCTTGTGTCCATTGGCTAAGCTTGGCTTTGTTGGCCAAAGCCACCAGCAGATTCAAGGTGTCGGTGGTGATGCGATTTTTACTGTAATCAAACAACAAACCATGCAATTGAATGTGCATTTTGTCAAAGCGGTTTTCATCCATCGCAAACAAGTCACGCATGTGCAAAAATTTGGTGGCACGTTGATGTTGGTGCAATTGCGCCCAGATGGGCGTTTCATTGATGGCTGTTGTACTCACCATTTAAGCCTTGTCATCTTCTAGTTTTAAGAAATGCTCACGATAGTATTTCATTTCTTCAATGCTCTCTTGAATGTCTTCTAAAGCTTGGTGTGCACCGCGTTTAACCACACCTTTGGCAATGCTAGGGCGCCAACGACGTGCCAACTCTTTTAAGGTAGAGACGTCCAGATTGCGGTAATGAAAATAGTCTTCTAGTTTGGGCATGTAACGAACCATAAAGCGACGGTCTTGGTGGATGGTGTTGCCACACATAGGGCTGGTTTTGGCCGGCACCCATTGTTCTAAGAATGCCAATAATTGTGCTTCAACTTCAGCCTCAGTTGCTTGGGATTGTTTAACACGTTCGGTTAAGCCTGTTCGACCATGGGTAGAGGTATTCCATGCATCCATGCCATTCATTGTCTCATCACTTTGGTGAATCACGAAAATATCGGATTGTGCTAATGTATTGAGATTTTTGTCTGTTATAATCATAGCCACTTCAATAATCTTGTCGCTATCAGGGTTTAACCCTGTCATTTCCATGTCTAACCAGACCAAATTTTCGGCGTTTTGCATGCTGTTTTTTTGCCTTTAAATAATAAAGAGTGTGAATGTGACATTGTGCAGCACTTAAGCGCTATTTTCAACTTTAGGCTGACAGCGACAGACGAAGCACCGTTTAATATTATGGGTATTTTATGATTCAAGGATTGTTCTTATTGTTTTTTGTGCTAAGCACACTAACGCGTTTGTATTTGTCTTTCAGGCAAAGCAAATCGGTTTTGGAAAACAGAGATTGGGTGCCTGACGAGTTTGCAAATCTTGTGACGCCAGAAGAGCACCAAAAAGCAGCAGATTATACGTTGGCTAAACAACGTTTATCTCGTTATGATATTTTGTTTCAGGCTGCCTTGTTATTGATTTTTACTTTGGGCGGTGGCTTGAATTTATTGGCAGCACTGTCGGACAAGTGGGTGGATGGCTACATCAGCCAAGGCGTGGTTTTGATTGGGCTGTTTAGCGTGGTGACAGGGCTTTTGGCATTGCCATTTACCTTGTACCAAACATTTGGTATTGAGAGCCGTTTTGGGTTCAATCAGTCTAGCGTAGCCACTTTTGCAATAGACCAAATTAAAGGTGTGATTTTAGGCTGCATCATTGGTATTCCGTTATTGTATGTCGTGATTTACATCATGGGTGCAATGGGCAGTTTGTGGTGGCTGTATGTTTGGCTGCTTTGGTTGGCTTTTTCCTTAACGTTGATGTGGGCATTCCCAAAATGGATTGCACCTATTTTCAATAAATTTGTGCCGTTAGACAACGACAGTTTGAAACTTCGCATTGAGGCTTTATTGAAGCGAACAGGCTTTGAAAGCGATGGCGTATTTGTGATGGATGGCTCAAAGCGTTCAGGACATGGTAATGCTTACTTCACAGGACTTGGCAAGAACAAGCGCATTGTGTTCTTTGATACCTTGCTTGAATCATTAAATGATACTGAAGTAGAGGCCGTTTTGGCACACGAACTGGGGCACTTTAAACACAAACACATCCGCAAACAAATGTTCATTACCTTTGCTTTGGCGTTGGTGGTCTTATTTGTATTGGGTCAACTCATGCCCAATGCTGAGTTTTACAGTGGATTGGGGGTTGCATACCCAAGTCATGCCATGGCTTTGCTGCTGTTTATGATGGTTTTGCCATTGTTTACTTTTTTGTTTACGCCATTAAGCAGCTTAATGTCACGCAAAAATGAATTTGAAGCAGACCGGTTCGCGGCAAAAGAAGCATCGGCAAAAGACTTGTCTTCAGCATTAACCAAATTGTATCGATCCAATGCGGCCACGTTGACACCAGACAAATGGTATTCACGATTTTATGATTCACATCCAAATGCTTCTGAGCGTTTGGCTGCCTTACAAAAGATGGGTAAATAAACCATGCAAACAGCACAAATCATCACCAGCTATGGCCGCCGTTATATTGTACGTGATGACAATGGTCAGACTTTCGATGCAACCACACGTCGAAAGCGAGTGGATTATGCTTGTGGCGATTGGGTTGAAATCACCCCGATTAATGATGAGCAAGTGGTGATTGAAAGTTATTTAGAGCGCGAAAGTTTGTTATACCGCCAAGATGCTTTTAAAAGTAAATTGATTGCTGCGAATGTGACGCAAATTTTGGTGGTCTTGGCCGCAGAACCATCTCCGAATGAAATGCTGGTACAGCGAGCTTTATTGGCTGCAGAAGCGCAAGGCGTCAAAGCAACTGTTGTTTTGAATAAAAATGATTTACCCAGTACTGAAAAATGGGTCAAAGTATTTGAGTTTTACCAGTCGCTGGGTTATGGATTTGTGAGTGTGAATGCTTTGGATGGTGCCAATGCTTTGCGAGGCGTATTAGAAGGCTATCGCAATATCTTCTTGGGTCAGTCTGGCATGGGTAAATCCACCTTAACCAATGCGCTCTTGGGTTCTGAAATCGCCCGTACTGCAGGTATTTCAACCGCATTGGATTCAGGCAAGCACACGACCACCCATGCGCAATTGTATGATTTAAATGAAGTCACACAGATTATTGATTCACCAGGTTTACAAGCCTTTGGGCTGCACCATTTGCGTGTTCCTGATTTGCTGCATTACTTTCCTGATATGCGCCATTTAATCGGCCAATGTAAATTTCACAATTGCACCCACAGACAAGAGCCAGCCTGCGCGGTTAAAGAGGCCGTCGCCAAAGGCGAAGTCAAAGAGAAGCGTTTGGCATTTTTGCAAGACATTACCGATGAGTTGTCACGTTGATGTTTCAAAATAGGGCATAAAAAAAGCTTCTGTTCGCAAACAGAAGCTTTTTTATTGGTTTGATGCTTATTCTAAACCTGCTGCTTTCATCATTTCTGTGATTTTGGCTGTGGCTTTGGTGGCACGCATTTGTTCAATCAATTGATCTTTGATTTGAGCCAATGGTGGAATGTTACTGCCACGTCGGGTATCAACCACGCGAAATAGGTAAAAATTCTCACCCAATTTAACAGGTTCGGCTGTGATTTCTTTTTTCACCAAACGACCCACCACACCTGCGATTTCAGGTGGTAAGCCTTGTGAATTCATCCAGTCACTTTGGAAGCCTTCTGTTTGCCCTTGTTTTTTAGCAAGGTTTTCAAAAGTCATGCCTTTAAGCAACAAAGCTTGGCCATTTTGAGCTTCTTCAAGCGATGCAAATGCAATTTGTTGAATCTTAATTTCTTGACTCAATTTATTGTATTCGTTGCTCACATCTTGGTCTGTTATCTCGATGGTGGCTTTAAGGTGATTAAAATACTCACTGGCATAAAACTGTGCTTCAAAGTTGGCAAAAGCCGCTTTAACAGCAGGTTTTTGATCCAAACCTTCTTTTAAGGCTGCATTTTTTAAAAGCTCAGCTTGCTGTAAGTTCTTGCTGATTTCTTTTTTGATGTTGTCCACTTCCTGTGCAGGAATGGGAACACCTTGCTGTGCCATTTGCTGTGCTTCAATTTGCGTGTACATGGCATTAACACGAGCATTGTCAATGGCAGGCGCTTGTGCAATGGCAGCACCAATAACTGAAGCGGCAAGGGCGGTTGCAATCCATTTTTTATTCATGGCTTAATCCTGGTTCAACGTCATTATTTTTCAGTAATTTTGGCTTTTTTGTACAAATCACCAATGGCTTGATCAATGCTTTGGTTTTGCAAGTTGGCTTTGATGTCATTTTGTACTTCATCAAATTTTGGAATCGCAACTGCACGGCGGTCATTGATTTTGAAAATGGCGTACATGCTTTGGTTAGCCAAGTCTTTGCTTTCTAGTGCTGGGTTGGTGAATTGACCTTTTTGCAAAGGATTCAAAGCATCGTAAAGTGGTTTTGCACCTGTTTCCAAGTCTTTTAGGCGGACATAGCCATCTTTAACACCACCTGTTTTTTTGGCTTCAGGATCTTCAGAATATTTTTTAGCTGTGGCTTTGAAATCTTTGTTGGCACTTAAATCTTTAATGGCAGCTGCAGCATCTTTTTGTTTGCTGGTCACGATTTCACCCAATTGGATTTCATCTGTGCCTTTGTAAATGCCTACCACTTTTTCATATTCAGCTTTAACCGCTTTATCCGTGATTGGCTTTTTCTCAACGGTTTTGAACATGAAGCCTTGTACTAACAAGTCATTTTCAAATTGAGCTAAGTCTTGAGCAAAACCAGCATCTTTGTCTGCGCCACTGGCTTTTGCTTGTGCTTTAACATCAGCAATGATTTTTTTGTATTCATCACTGTTTTGAATTTTTTGTTTTTTTGCTTCTTGGATAATCAGCGTTTGCGTTACCATGCGGTTTAATAGGTTTTGACGCAACTCTGCTGAATCTTTAACTTGGTTTTTGCTTTCTTTAACCACGTAAGCTACTTGGGTATCAATTTCAGAGCTGTCAATGTCTTGGCCGTTAACAGTCACCAAAGTTTTGGCCATTAGGCCGCCTGAAAAGGTTAGAGCCAAAGCAGCAACGGTTAAACGCAATTGAAATTTTTTCATTGATGATAACTTTCTAAAGTTGTTCATTACTTAGCTATTTTGATAACACCAAGCCAGTAAAAGCGATAAATTTATGGAACGTATTTTATTGTCATACCTTCGGAATGGCAAGCTTTCGGACTTTGGTTTACCTATTATTTAATAATTATCATTAAATAAGTCACTAATTGCACCCAAACATCCATTTTATCAACAATACTACACATGTTGCGGTCGTTTTGAAATGGTCAGCATGGCATTCTCATGTGTTCATGGTGTGCTAAGTGTGTGTTGTGGTTCAGGTGTTTTCGCTAAGCAAATGTGAATTTACGGTAAGGCTTGAATAAAAGGCTTAATTAAAATCTCTTCATACACGCCGGCATGGACAAAAGGGTCATCACTTGCCCAAGCTTCAGCATCATCTAAGTTGTTAAACTCTGCCACAATCAAGCTGCCTGACACCAGTTCTGGTGTATCTGGCAATGGGTTGCGACCAGCCAATACCAAACGATTTTCGGCTTTGAGTTTTTCTAAACGAGCCAAATGCTCTGGGCGTGCAGCTGTGCGAGCCTCGATGCTGTCTTGAACATCGGTAGCAAGAATCATATATAACATATTACTGGTTTTCCTTAGGAAGGTGTTTTGCAATAAATAAGGCTTGTCCAACAAAAAACAAAATCATTAAGCCCAAAAAGCCAAATGTTTTGTAGGTGACCCATTGGTCCATGGTGAAGCTCTTTGCCACCCAGATGTTGATGCCACCCATGAGTGTGAAAAAGGCAATCCATGCAAAGGCCAGTTTTCCCCAGACTTCATCGGGCAGATGAATTTCTTTGCCCATCAGCAGTTTTAAGCCATTTTTCTTCAGAAGTTGGCTGATTAAAATTGCCATAGCGGTAGCCCACAACAAAATGCTGGCTTTCCACTGAATAAATGCTTCGTTGTTAGTCAGTATGGTTGCGCCGCCAAAAACGACAATCAAAGCCAAACTTACCCATTGCATGGGATCTAAATGTCGAACTTTAATCCATGTTACGGCAGCCTGAACCACGCCAATAACCAAGGCAATGGCTGTGGCAATTCGGATGTCTTTGGTAATGTAATATGCAACAAAAAACAAAATTAAAGCTAAAAAATCGCCTAATGATTTCATGGGACCTCATTAAAAAGAACGAAAATATCGTTATATGCAGTGTTATTTAAGTGAGGCTTTGCTTAAAAATTTCAAGTAGCGCTCTTGCTTGTGATGTATTTTGACAGAAATGAGACAGTACTGTCACGGTGTAATTATCACGTAGGGTGTGAGAGTGTGTTGTATGCGCTAAGATTTTTAATAATATTACGATTGATTATATTGTTGTCATTTATTAATTGAGGTTAAATACCATTAAATTTGCTCAAAAATTGATTTAAATGGACTAAATTTTTGCACAATATCAGCATAATTCTTAAGGTTATATTTGGATTGAATGTACATTTTGCAAAAAACTGAGATATAATATTTTATGATATATTAATATTTATTTTGCAAGAGTATTATGTTTGAAAGAAAAACATCATCGGCACTGCCATATTTTTGGCACTGATTACTTTAGATAAATTGTGCGTGGGTATTGGAAAATGAGGATACATTGTGAATTCGACCTTTAAATTGAAATTAATAACAGCTACTTTAATGGTGTTGGGTTCAGTGTCAGCACATGCTTCACTGGGTGCATTAAGTGTCAACTCTCACTTAGGTGAGCCTTTTTCTGGCAGTGTTGTGGTGTCAGGACCAAGTGCCCAAGATATCTTAAATGATAAAAACAGTGTGGTCGTGGATGATGGTCGCATTCGGACAAAAGTGGTTAAGCAAGGCAAAAATGCGGTAATTCGCTTTTCATCTAGCCAGCCCATTGATGATGCAATCATGAGATTCAAGCTAAGGGCTTCTAGCGAAAGTCGCTCTTATACTGCATTGCTTGATCCCAGAACTTCCAAATCGAATGCCGGCAAGAACAGTACAGCATCAGGTACTTCAAAAACATACCCTCAAAAAAACAAATCCATCCAAGTTCAATCTTCAGGACGCCATTATGTTGAGCCGGGTCAAAGTACCCAACAGATTGCCAAAATGTATCAACCGGCAGGTTTAACATTGAATCAGACCATTCGAGCGATTGTTCGAGCCAACCCATTTGCCTTTCAAAATGGTAATCCCAACGCGCTTTTTGCAACTGTAACGTTGAATATTCCAACGGCTGCTGAAATGAAGCGCTTGGGTGGCAGTGCGGATGCTGGAGTGGTAAAAAAATCGAATACGAAACCAACAACGAGCACAAAAACAACAGAAGCACCTAAAAAGATTGTGTCAGAACAAACAGACAACAAATCGGAAAAAACAACAGCTCCAGCTGTTGTGCCTGAAAAAGAAGTCAAAACCGAACCAGAAGTGGCAGTGCCCACGCCAAGTACATCAGAAAAAACGGATTTAGAAACTGCATCACAAACCGATATTGCCTCAGCTGAAATCGCAAGCGAAGAAGCATCGGCTGTGGTGGATGTCGCGGCATCGGAAGAAATGGCTTCCAATCAGGCTGATGAGGATGCGCTGCAAGCGCAAAAGGATGCACAACGCGCACAGATGTTAGAAGAGCAACGTCTTGAGCAAGAGCGATTGGCGCAAGAAGAAGAATTTGATTGGATGGAGTACCTTCCTTATATCGGTGGTGCTGCTGCCTTATTGTTGATTGCTGCATACCTTGTGATGCGCCGACGCAAAGCCAGCCATGATGACGATGATGATTTTGAGCCGCCAGTACCGCCTAAAGGTGGTAAAGGGGGGGCGACGAAATCACCGTTGGCAGAAGAAACCGCACCCAAGGCCAAAAAAGGCTTATTTGGCAAGTTTGGCAAGAAGAATGAAACTGTCGAGGATGATGACTTTAATGATATTGATGATGAAATTCTGGACGATATTGTGTTTGCAGATTCAGACGTTGGTATCCCTAGTCACGCAGCAGATTTGCCAGAGGAAGAGGTTGTCAGTCCCCAAAGCGTTGCCAAGCCAGCCAAAAAGCCTATTGATTTAAGTGCACGCTTAGAAAAAGAACACAAAGCCACAACAGCAGCCGTAGCCGCCGTACCTAGTTTTGATGAACTGGCTGATTTTGCAGTGAATGAAGAAGAAGCCAAACCTAAGGTCGCTACCGCCACAGAAAATGCATCTCAAAATACGCAAGCAGTGGATGATTTAGGTGCTTTAGGTAATTTAGAGTTTCACAGTCTGGGCAATGATCACTTCACCCAAGCTCCGCAGAGTACTGTCACATTGACACCTGCAGCATCGGATGATTTTGATGATTTGAATTGGTCGGATGTGACAGGTAATACTGTCGCTGATTCACCTAAAAAATCGGCTGAGCCTATTTTGCAAGAGCCGGCAAAAACAGCTGCACATGATTTGGATTTGGATTTTACTCCTGCAACGCCAACGCCAACGCCAACGCCAACGCCAACGCCCGTGTCATTGGATGCAATCGAAGAGCCTGTTTCGCAGGCCATGTTGGATGATTTGGACTGGTCAAGCGATGATGTTGCTAAGATGAATGCATCTTTTGATCAAGGTAGTGATGCCGCCGCTGGCAATATTCAAGCCAATGAAACGAAAAAAACATCGGTTTTCTCTCAAATAGGCAAAGACCAAGATTACAATTTGGATTTTGATTCGAGCTTGTCTTTTAATCTGGATGATTTGAGTTTGGGTGAGAGTGTACAAACTCCTGATTTTATTGAGCCTAAGTTTGTTGAGCTGGACGCATCATCAGAAGGCAATGTCCCCAAACCGAAGTTAACGACCAGCATTGATGAAAAATTGGCACAAACCATGCCATCGAAGTCAAAAGCGGCTGAATCGATTACGTCTGTACCACCTTTAACGAAGCCAGAAGCAACCAAAGACATTGCGAAGCCCATTTTAGACAAAGCAGAACCATTACCAACAGTACAAGCGGCTGAAGCTGGTTTGGATGATTTGGACTTTAATGTTGATTTCAGTGAGCCTGCTGCGGTTAAGTTGGCTGAAACGGAAAATACATCATTGGCCAATGAGCTGGATGATTTGGATTTCAACTTGGATTTAGGTGAATCCACACCGATTGTGGAGCAAGCAGCAATTGTATCTAATGCCAATACAGATGTATCTAATGCCAATACAGACTTAGGTTTGGATTTGGATCATGATTTGGCTTTGTCTGCTGATAATACCCAAGAGCCAGTTGTGAAAGCAGATGAAAAGCCTGCTAGTGATGTGGCCTTTGCGGACTTTAACTTTGATCAAAACTTCCAAGACCATGCTTCAGATGTGGGTTTGGGTGTAGAAGAAGTTTTAAAAGCACCAACAGCACCCGCTGCAGTGATTGAGCCATTGGATGGTGTGGTCGAGAGCGTAGATGATATGATGTTGGATTTGTCACTGTCAGAGACGGTTACTCGAGAAAGCACACAGTCATTAGAGCGCCATATTGCAGATACGATTGCTAGCCCCTTGTCTCCAGAAGAAATGAAAGAGGCTGAAGAAATTGCTGAAAAAGCAAAATTGGATTTGGTGGACGTTTATTTGGAAATGTCAGATATTGGGTCTGCACAAGAGGCTTTGCAAGAAGTCTTAGATGAGGCCAGCAACCCAGACATCATTGCCAAAGCAGAAGCATTAAAGAAAAAAGTGATGTTTTTTTAAGTAAAAGCAGCTTGTTTAATGAGCCCAAGTATTAACTTGGGCTTTTTGTTTTTTTCCCAAATGGTTACAATCACTCTCTTTATCTTGATTGCTTAGAATCAATCAACAGAAATGAATGCATGCAAAATCGAATTTTATTAACGGTCACTTATGATGGTTCTGCTTTTCATGGTTGGCAAGTTCAAGGCCAAGGCATTTGCACGGTACAAGAACATCTTGAAACCGCATTGAGCAAAATTGCCAAGCATCCTGTTCAGACCATTGTTGCTGGTAGGACGGACACGGGTGTGCATGCAACAGCGCAAATGGTGCATTTTGACACGAATGAAGATAGACCATTGTCAGCTTGGGTGCGAGGTGTTAATGCTTTTTTACCAGCACAAATGTCCGTATTGCATGCACAAAAAATAGCACCAGAATTCAATGCCCGTTTTGATGCATATTCGCGTCGATATCGCTATGTTTTAAGCAATGAAGCCATCCGTCCGACCATCTTATCTGGTAAAGTGGGTTGGTCTTTTTGGCCGTTGGATGTTCAAGCCATGCATCAAGCTGCCCAGCACTTGCTCGGTCAACATGATTTTAGCAGCTTTAGGGCGTCGCAATGTCAGGCAAAATCTCCGATTAAAACCATGACGCGTTTGGATGTTTACCAGAACAATGGGTTTATTTGCTTTGATTTTGAAGCCAACGCCTTTTTGCACCATATGGTGCGCAATTTGGTGGGTGCTTTGGTGTATGTGGGCAGTCATCGATTAAGTGAGGCTGATTTTGTGGCGTTGCTGCATGCTAAGAATCGAACATTCGCGCCACCAACATTTATGGCAGATGGATTGTACTTGACGGGTGTGGATTATCCAGAGCATTATCAAGTTGAAAATTTGCCCATGCCAGCTTGGTTATGGGGTAAAAACAAATCAATTTAAAAAAGAATCAATTGAAATACAAAATGAGATAGGGAAATATGGTCAGGGTTAAAGTGTGTGGAATTACCAATAAAGAAGATGCTCTTGCTGCCGCCAATTTGGGTGCGGATGCTTTGGGATTTGTCTTTTTTAACGGAAGCCCACGTTGTGTAGATGCCCAAACAGCCAATGAAATTGTTCGTGTTTTGCCCATGTTTGTGAGCAGCGTTGGTTTGTTTGTGAATGCCAGTATTGAAGAAGTCAATGCAGTTTTAAAGACAGTTCCTTTAGATGTATTGCAATTTCACGGTGATGAAACCCCTGAGTTTTGTCGCCAGTTCAACCGTGCTTATATTAAAGCCATTCGTGTTCAATCCCAACAAGACATTGAAGATGGCATGCGTGATTTTCACGATGCTCGAGCATTGTTATTGGATGCACATGTGGACGGCGTTTTTGGCGGTACAGGCAAAACCTTTGATTGGCAAATGATGCCAGAGCGATGGCGGATGCCATGGGTGCTGTCTGGTGGCTTAAATGACCAGAATATTGTAAGTGCCATTGAGAAAACCCAAGCGACGGCTGTGGATGTCTCAAGTGGTGTTGAACAAAGTGCAGGAAAAAAGAACATGAATAAAATGAAACTATTTATCGAAGGGGCGAAACATGCAGGATTATAATTTTCCAGATTCAGAAGGCTGGTTTGGTCAACATGGAGGCATGTTTGCCTCTGAAACATTGATTCCTGCATTGCTTGAATTAAAAACAGCATACCAAACAGCCAAAAATGACCCTGAATTTTGGGCTGAGTTTCACCATGATTTAAAACACTATGTGGGTCGTCCTAGCCCTGTTTACCATGCTAAACGATTGTCTGAACATTTGGGCGGTGCGCAAATTTATTTAAAGCGTGAAGACTTAAATCACAGTGGCGCACACAAAATTAACAATACCATTGGCCAAGCATTGTTGGCAAAACGCATGGGTAAAAAGCGGGTGATTGCTGAAACAGGTGCAGGGCAGCATGGTGTGGCTTCAGCTACTGTGGCAGCTCGATTTGGGATGGAGTGCGTTGTATTTATGGGCGCAGAAGACATCAAAAGACAAGCCCCCAATGTGTTTCGCATGAAATTGTTGGGTGCCACCGTTGTGGCTGTGGAATCTGGTTCCAAGACATTAAAAGATGCCATGAATGAAGCCATGCGTGAATGGGTTGCTCGAGTGGATGATACGTTTTACATCATTGGTACTGCGGCAGGCCCATTGCCTTACCCTGAAATGGTTCGTGATTTTCAGTGTGTGATTGGGGATGAAGCCAAAATCCAAATGCAAGAAGCCATTGGCAGACAGCCTGATGTGGCTGTGGCTTGTGTGGGCGGTGGCTCAAATGCGATTGGTTTGTTCTATCCTTATATCCAAGAAGCCGGTGTGCAATTGGTGGGTGTGGAGGCTGGTGGGCACGGTTTGCAAACCACAGAGCATGCTGCACCTATTTCTTCTGGAGCGCCAGCGGGTGTCTTACACGGCTTTAGAAGCTATTTAATGCAAGACGATCATGGCCAAATTTTAAGCACACATTCTGTTTCTGCCGGCCTAGATTACCCAGGCATTGGACCTGAGCACAGTCATTTGCATGACTTAAAACGTGTGGATTATGTGAGTGCTAACGATGATGAAGCTTTGCAAGCATTTCATGATTTGTGTCGTTTTGAGGGCATCATCCCCGCATTGGAAAGCAGTCATGCTTTGGCATATGCCATCAAGCAAGCACCAAAAATGCAGCCAGACCAAGTGATCTTGGTCAATTTATCGGGCCGTGGTGACAAAGACATTAACACCGTTGCTAACTTGGTTGGCATTGAACTGTAAAAGGAAAAATCATGAGCCGTATTGATACTTGCTTTACCAATTTAGCGGGTAAAAAAGCATTGATTCCCTATGTTACAGTTGGGGATCCTGACACGCAAACAACATTGAATTTAATGTTGTCCATGGCACAAAATGGTGCTGATATTATTGAGTTGGGTGTGCCATTTTCGGACCCGATGGCAGATGGACCGACCATTCAACGGGCGGCGGAACGCGCGTTGCTGAACCGTGTTGGTTTAAAAGATGTTTTGGCAGTAGTAAAGCAATTTCGATTGCAAAATCAAACCACGCCAGTGGTGTTAATGGGCTATTTGAACCCGATTCACCACATGGGATATGACGTATTTGCCAAGGCCGCTCATGAGGCGGGTGTCGATGGTGTTTTAACGGTGGATTCACCGATTGAAACCATTCAGCCATTACAGACTGCCTTAAAACAAGAAGGTATTGATTGCATTTTCTTAATTGCACCGACAACAGATGAAAAACGAGTGCAAGAAATTGCAAAAATGGCATCTGGTTTTGTGTATTATGTGTCATTAAAAGGCGTAACTGGCTCAGCACAGTTGGACACAGAAGCAGTTTCAAGTAAAATCGAGTTTTTGCGTCAATTTATCGACTTACCCATTGGTGTTGGTTTCGGTATTAAAGACCAAGAAAGTGCAAGACAAGTCGGCGCTGTCGCCGATGCTGTGATTGTAGGCAGTCGCTTGGTACAAGCCATTGAAGAGAATCCGCAGCAAGAAGTAAATGCAGTGACGCCGATCATTCGCGAGCTTAAAGCCGCCATCAGCTAACTGTTTTTACGCAAACAAAACAACAAGGAGTTAAAGCCATGAGTTGGCTGGATAAAATTTTACCACCGAAGATTAAACGCACAAGCGATAAAAAAGCTTCTGGTGTTCCTGAAGGATTGTGGGCGAAATGCCCATCATGCTCTGCGGTGTTGTATGCAACTGATTTAGAACAAAACATGCATGTTTGTCCTAAATGCTCGCATCATTATCCATTGAATGCCCGTGCGCGCATTAATATGCTATTGGATGAAAAAGGCCGCCAAGAAATTGGTGCAGATGTGAAGCCTGTGGACATTCTAAAATTCCGTGACAGCAAAAAATACACTGACCGTTTGAATGCCGCGCGCAAACTAACCAATGAAGAAGATGCATTGGTGGTGATGTCAGGCACATCAGAAGGCCAAACCATGGTTGTGGCTGCTTTTGAATTTAAATTCATTGGTGGATCAATGGGTTCTGTTGTCGGTGAGAAGTTTGTACGTGGTGTGCGTGAAGCGGTGCGCTTGAATTGCCCATTTGTGTGTGTGGCCACCTCAGGTGGTGCTCGAATGCAAGAAGGTTTGACATCATTGATGCAAATGACCAAAACCTCAGCAGCATTGCATTTACTGACCAATAAAAAATTGCCATTTATCTCAGTTTTGGCTGATCCTTGTTTTGGTGGTGTTTCAGCCAGCTTTGCTTTTTTAGGTGATGTGGTGATGGCTGAACCCAAAGCATTGATTGGTTTTGCTGGCCCTCGTGTGATTGAGCAAACTGTTCGTGAGACGTTACCAGAAGGTTTCCAACGTTCTGAATTGTTGCAAGAAAAAGGAGCTATCGATCAAATTGTTGATCGTCGCGACTTAAAAAAACGCATTGTGGATGTGACCAGCATGTTAATGCGCCATGAAAAAGTGGATGCTGCATAAGCCTTAACAAAGGCCAATAAAAAAGCTGCCGGCGTTGGCAGCTTTTTTTATGACTTCAGTAAGAAAGGGCAGTGAAGTGCCTATTATTCTGTATTTTTCGTTATAATTGAGTTTGATTTTACGTTTGTATTCGAATAAAAAATTGCATGAGACTTAACATAAAGGCCATATTTGGTGCTAAAGTGAACATTCGCAATATGATTTTGGTATGTTACCGTTAACTGAAGAACAATCTTCAATATTCATAAAGAAGCCTCTGTGACCAGTCAAAATTTAGAAAACTTTACGAAATCGGCTCCTGAGCGGGTTTTATTGGTGGGTGTGGACTTTACCAGCTCCGCACATGAAGGAAAAATCATTCGCCAAAGCAATTTTCAGGCAGCCATAGATGAAGCCAAAGAGTTGGTGTTAGCCAGTGGTGGTGACTTGATTAGTGTGGCAACCTGTCAAAAGGACAGACCGCACACGGCTTTGTTTGTAGGAACAGGCAAAGCCGAAGAATTGGCAGCGATTGTCGAAGAAGAAGACATTGGCTTGGTGGTGGTTAACCATGAGTTAAGCCCAACACAAGAACGTAACTTAGAGCGGGCATTGCAATGCCGAGTGATTGACCGTGTTGGTTTAATCTTGGCTATTTTTGCCAAGCGAGCCAAAACCCAAGAAGGTAAGTTGCAAGTTGAGTTGGCACAGCTTAACCATTTGTCTAGCCGTTTGGTGCGTGGTTATGGCCATTTGCAAAGCCAAAGAGGGGGTGTGGGTTTGCGTGGACCCGGTGAGACTCAGCTTGAAACGGATCGCCGTGGCATTGCCAATAAGGTAACTCGTTTAAAACAAGCGTTGAAAAAAGTGGAAAAGCAACGCGAAACCCAAAGAAAAAACCGTTACCAAAATGGTACGGTTGTGTTTGCTTTGGTGGGTTATACCAACGTGGGCAAATCATCGATTTTTAATCGTTTAACCAAAGCCGATGTACTGGCAAAAGACCAATTGTTCGCCACTTTGGATACCACTGCGCGCCGTCTTTTCTTAACCCCTGAGCGTGAAGTGGTGATTACGGATACTGTGGGTTTTGTTCGTGATTTGCCACATGGTTTGGTTGAGGCCTTTCATGCCACATTGGAAGAAACCAAAATGGCCACAGTGCTTTTGCATGTGGTTGACCGTTCAAATCCAGACTATGAGCGACAAATGGATGATGTGAATCAAGTATTGCGTGAAATTGGTGCAGATGATTTGCCACAAATTGTGCTTTACAACAAAATTGATTTGCTGCCATTAGCAGAGCGACCTACAGCAGGCGCTTTATTGAACAGCAAAGACCAAGTGGTTGCCGTGAATTTATCCGTAGAAGACAATGTGGGTCTGGATGCTTTGCGCGAAATATTAACCACATTGGCATTGCAACATTAAAGGAATTCCTAAGAAACATCTAGGAGACAGAAGACAAGATGATTGACGAAAATACACACAATAATCATGAAGAAGATGGCGCAGCCGTGGTGAATAAGCCACGTCACCCCAGTATTTATTTACTGCCTAACTCATTTACTTTGGCAGCCTTATTTGCTGCGTTTTATGCCATTATTATGGCAACAGTACATCAACGTTATGAAGTTGCAGCAATTGCGGTTTTCATCTCCATGATTTTGGATGGGATGGATGGCCGTGTTGCGCGCATGACCAATAGTCAAAGTGCTTTTGGTGAGCAGTTAGATAGCTTGGCTGATATGGTGAGTTTTGGTGTGGCGCCTGCTTTGATTGCTTATAAGTGGCAGTTGTTTCAGTTTGGCAAAGTAGGTTATTCGATTGCCTTTATTTATTGTGCTTGTGCTGCGCTGCGTTTGGCACTGTTTAATACCATGATTGGCAAAGTGGATAAGAAATGGTTTATTGGCATTCCAAGCCCAACTGCGGCTGCATTGGTCGCTGGTTTTGTTTGGGTTGTGCATGGCTTGGGCGATAGTATTCCTTATGTGGCTGAGTTTTATGCAGTGCTGGTGTTGTTTGCTGGCCTAAGCATGGTGGCACAAGTGAAGTTTTGGAGTTTCAAAGAGCTGAATATTCGCCGTAAAGTACCTTTTGCTGTGATGATTCTGACTGTGATTGTTTTATTGGTTGTGTCGTGGAACCCATCACTGGTTTTGTTTGCCTTTTTCTTCCTTTATACCTTATCTGGCTATGTGATGGCCGCTTGGGAATGGTTTAAAAAGCGTAAGCAAAAAAAACAGACTGCTTCAAATTAAGTCACAAAAAAGCTGCCATAAGGCAGCTTTTTTTATATTGTTCTTATCGGCCTAAGTGCTGTGTGGTTACAGTTCTATCCAGCGATAAGGGTCAACAGGGCGGTTGTCCATTAAGCGAACCAAGCCAAAAATAACGCGGTAAATAAACCAAATCGAAACCAAAAAGAAAATCAAAAAACCCACCAGAATAAACATGGTGATAACGCCAATCACCAGACCCAATAAACTAAACCAAAATGTGCGAATTAAAAATTGCATGTGGGTGTGGTAAAGCGTGCCTTCCATATCTGAGCGCTTAACATAAGCCATAATCACACCAACAAAAGTGAGCATGCCCATAGAGAAAACCGCACCAATAATGTAGGCCAAATAAGTGATTAATGTGTAGTTCTTAAAGCTTTCATTGTATTGGTTATTGGGTCTGAATTCAGAGTCCATCGGGCTTTGAGGTGTTTGGTACACATTGTTAGACATAAGGCATCCTGTAAAAAAGCATAAAAATCAGTGTGACAATGGTTTAATTTTAACACAGCTTATTGCCTTAAGGATGGTATCTGGGTACGCAAATCAGTGCTTTCGGTTATAATGACCGGCTGCAATTGCTTTTGGCATGTTGATCAATTTGATGAGTGGAACGGGAAATTTATGACACAGTTACAAAACGATACATTTTTACGCGCATTATTAAAAGAACCGGTTGAATACACACCGGTTTGGATGATGCGACAAGCAGGTCGTTATTTGCCAGAATACCGCAATACTCGCTCAGAAGCTGGCGATTTCTTGTCACTTTGTAAAAACACAGAATTGGCAACAGAAGTCACCATACAGCCGTTAGAGCGCTATGATTTAGATGCGGCTATTTTGTTTTCAGATATTTTGACCATTCCGGATGCGATGGGTTTGGGTCTGTATTTTGCCGAAGGCGAAGGCCCGAAATTTGAACGTGTGCTGCGTGATGAAAAAGACATTTTGGCTTTGCCAAAAGCAGACATGAATCAACTGCATTATGTGTTTGATGCCGTTAGCAGTATTCGCAAGGCACTGAATGGTCGTGTGCCTTTGATTGGTTTTACAGGCAGCCCATTTACCTTGGCTTGCTACATGATTGAAGGTGGAAGCAGTAAAGATTTTCGTCACATCAAAACCATGATGTATGCGCGCCCTGATTTATTGCATCATATCTTAGGTGTTTTGGCGGATTCTGTGACTGAGTATTTGAATTTGCAAATCGATGCAGGTGCACAAGCCGTACAGATTTTTGATACTTGGGGTGGTGTGTTGAGTGATGATGCATTCAAAACTTTCAGTTTGCAGTATATGCAACGCATTATCTCTGGCTTAAAACGAGAAGCAGAAGGTCGTAAAGTTCCTGTGATTGTATTTACCAAAGGCGGTGGACAATGGCTAGAGGCGATGAGTACTTGTGGTGCAGATGCTTTGGGCTTGGATTGGACTTGCAATATTGGTCAAGCGCGTGCGCGCGTGGGTGATAAAGTGGCATTGCAAGGTAATTTCGATCCGTTTGCATTGTTTGGTACGGATGACAATATTGAAGCTGAAGTGTCACGCATTTTATCTGGTTTTGGTCATGGTTCTGGGCATGTCTTTAATTTAGGACATGGTATTAACCAATTTACGCCGCCAGAAAAAGCCAAGATTCTGGTTGATGCTGTTCATCAACAGTCTAGACAATACCACCAAGGTTAATATTGAAGAAAAGCTGCTTTGCAGCTTTTTGTCCATTGGCAGCTTTGATTTTGAATGGATGAATGATGGTGATTCGATTTTTGATGGTGATATGTCTGCTCGGTTTGTCTTCTTTGGGTTTTGCGAAATCCGCTAACACAGCAGACGATGCCATGGTATATGCGAGCAGTAAAGTAGTGGACGAAGCACGAAATTGGTATCAAGTGAGCCCACTTTTGTATCGCAGTGAGCAGCCATTGCTTGGGCAAGGGCAATCTTTGCGTGATGTTGGTATTACCAGCGTGGTGAATCTGCGTTTTTTTGATCGAGATGATGACCAAGAAAATCTGGGTGAGGATGCTTTTGTTTTGGTCAATAGGCCACTATTGACATGGTCTATTGCCCCTGAGGAGGTTGCCAATATCTTGTTTACCATTCGAAATTTACAAAAAAATGGTGCTGTCTTAGTACATTGCTATCATGGCTCAGACAGGACGGGATTGATTGTTGGCATGTATCAAATTGTCTATGAGAATAAACCCATTCAGGACGCATATGATGAGATGGTAAATGGACCTTATCGTTTTAGTCCATTTTGGGTTAATATTGGTGCGTATTTCACAGAGGCCAAAGTCAACGAAGTCAAAGCACAGTTGGCAATTTTAGAACAAGCAGCAAGAACAACACAAAAATAAGAGGTTTTATGAGCTGGGACATTCCGTGGGGCAGTATTTTTCTTTGTTTGCATATCTTCTTTACCGTAGGCATTAGCTTTCGTTTGTTGTTTCAAAAACGTGCGGTTGGGGTGATTTTGGGCTGGCTGGTGTTGTTGTTTGCCTTCCCTGGTTTTGGTGTTGTGGCCTATTTGTTAATAGGTGAGCCTAAGCTTGGCCGTTCGCGTGAAAAACGCCAAGGTGAGATGACCAGTTTTTATCGGGAATTTAGCCAAAATCATTTACCCGATTTGAATTTACACAATTCAACATCAACAGATTTAAGTGCCAAGCAAATTGGCATGAGTAAGTTGGCCGCACGGCTAACCGGTTTTGTGCCGGTAGATGGCAATGAAATGACGCTATTAAATAGCACTGATGCCATTTTAGACCAAATGATTGATGACATTAACCATGCCAAAGACTCTTGTTTGCTTGAGTTTTACATTGTGGAGCCTGCAGGGCGCGTAGAAAAATTATTGCATGCTTTGATTGAAGCGCGTGCTCGTGGCATTAGCTGTAAATTGTTGGTTGATGCCGTGGGTAGCCACCATTTTTGCAAAAGCATTTGGCCTGCAAAACTTGAATCTGCTGGCATTCCTGTTACCCAAGCGTTAACCGTTGGTCCCATCAAAACTTGGTTTGTCCGAA